>JAFQPV010000102.1 GCA_017411585.1 Clostridia bacterium
ACCTTGCTATTCTCAATTGCATAATCTAACAAAATATTAATAAGTTCGTTTCGCGAACGGTTTGTTTCTTCTGATAATTTGTTCAGTTTCACAACCGTCTCTTCTTTTACGCGCACAGAAAATGTCTTATATCCGTCTTCTCCTTTTAAATTTTTTCTGTTTATGATAAGCTTATCTTCCATAACATTTCACCTCACATATATTATATGTTGACAAAAGTTGCAATTATATGTTATTATAAATAACATAATATATAACATATGGAGGTATGCTCAAATGAAAAAAGCTTACAAAAAAATACTAATATGCATTCTTGCCGGCATCGTTTTGACGAGCGGCGTTGTTTTTGCAAAACAAGCCATGGAAACCATCAATGTTTACTATGATAATATCAAAATTTTGATTGACGGCATAGAATATCACCCGACAGATGCGCACGGCGAAACAGTTGAACCTTTCATCTACAATGGAACTACCTATTTACCGGTGCGTGCGATTGCAAACGCATTCGGCAAAGATGTGGATTGGCAACCGCAAACAAGCATCGTTACTTTAGGTAGCAATAATTATGATTGGTTAGACCAAATGGGTTATGTAGATTATTACAGCAGCACCAAGAACGATAAAATGTATGCCATTGCTGAAAATACTGAAATGACAGATAAATCAAAATACGACAGAGGCTTAAGATTCTTTTTATGCGACCACCAAATGTCCGCATCCGATACTGGCGTTGTCGAATTGGAGGACGGAACCCTTGAATGTGCGCAAACAGTAACTTACCTATTAAACAATCAGTATAACACTTTCGAAGGAACTATCGCAGGATTTGACTGCGACAAAGATGCTTCCGCATTAATTAGATTCTACGGGGATGGAGAATTGATCTACACCTCTCCTATCATATCAGCTGGTACAAAATCAACGAAATTCAACATTCCAGTGGATGGATATAAACTTCTGAAAATCCGAACTGAAATAGTCAACCCTACATGTAATACTCATCATTCTATCGAAGCATCACCGTGTATCGCCGAGGCAAGATTGTCCAAAAAGTAATACCAATTCAAACGGCAGAGACATAACGTCTCTGCCGTTTCATATACCGCTTATTCAATACCATTTGCAATTTCCAATGCCTTATCAAGCTGAACATCTTTTTCGCGCTCGATGGCTTCGACCGGATAATCTTCCTCAAAGCCACTTTCAACAACTGTATCCGGTGTAAATCCAATACCGTGAATACATTGGTCGTCCGGGGTGTAATATTTGCTCACGGTGATACTCATACCGCCGCCGCTGCGAAGCGCAAACACATCCTGCGTAATGCCCTTACCGAAGGTTTTTGTGCCGACAAGCGCGTGCAGACGGTCATTGCCGCGCAGCGCACCGATAAACACCTCAGAAGCACTTGCAGAATTGCCGTTTGCCAAAACCACAACCGGCTCATCAATACAATGTCCCTTTGCATACTCATACACGCACGACTCCGTTTTATCCTTGCGATAGACTACGGTTTCCCCTTCCTTCAAAAACAACCCTGCCAAGCCGCACGCAGAATAGTAATCACCGCCGCCGTTGTCGCGCAAATCTAAGACAAGCTTTGTGATACCTTTCTTTTTCAGCTCCTCATACGCCGCTTTAAATTCTGCATCCGTGTCCTCATCAAAGGCGATGATTTTAAAATACGCCACGCCGTTTTCTTCCATACGCGCACTAACGGTTTTTAAATGAATTTCCCGGCGTGTCAGCGTTACCTTGCGCTCCTTTCCCTCACGCAAAAACACAGCCTGCACCGTACTGCCTTCGCCCTGCGCCTGACTACCGTCACCACGCAGTGCTGATGCGCCCTCGTCCAAATCATCGTAACGCTCACCTTCCACGCTGACAAGCACATCCCCTGCTTTGACACCGGCTTCTTCGCCCGGGCTATCCTCATAGACCTGCAAGACAAGCAGTTCATCGTCCTTGGTTTTGGTAAGCACCAAGCCAACCCCGACATACGCACCGCGCGCAGCGGTTATAAAGTTTTCAAACTCTGCCGGCGTGTAGTACGATGAATATGCATCCAGTGCCTCTGTCATCCCCTTCGCTGCGCCTTGGTAGAGTGCTGCCTCGTCATATTCCTCTAAATAAAGCGCATCAATGCAGCGCTTCACCTCCGTCAGCACGCGGCTATCCGCATCGCCAAGAATTGTGTTTTTAAAATACGTAAGACCTAAGCCAATGTAAAACACTGAGCTTAAAACAAACGTAATCACTACAGCCAGCGCACAAACAAGCAACTGTTTCTTTCCGAATTTCTCCATACAGATACCTCCCGAAATACAAAAAACGGATTTCGCCGCAACCCGGGCGAAATCCGCCTTGCTTTACTTATTCTATTTCCGGCACTCAGAAAATATACGGGCGCGGATTTGTATATTTGCCCGTGCTGTTGTCGATAACGCCGAAATGGATATGCGGTCCGGTCGAATTGCCCGTAGAGCCGGCAAGCGCAATCTGCTGCCCCTTCTTCACCGTCTGTCCCGCGTTCACCTGCAGCACACTGTTATGCGCATACAGCGTTGTAATCGAGCCGTGGTTGATGGTGATGTAGTTGCCATAGCCGGATTTGCTCCAGCCGGACACGAGCACAACACCATCCTCCGCCGCAAGCACAGGTGTGCCCTGCGGCACAGCAATATCAATGCCTGTGTGATTATCCGGTCTTCCTCTAAACGTACGCGTGCCGAACTCCGAGGTAATCGTGCCGCGACTTGTGCTCGGCCAACCGAGCTGACCGCCACTATAGGCAGCCACCTTAGCACCACTGCCGATTTTCGCCTGAATTTCCTCTAAGATTCTTTCATTTTCCGCTACGCGCTTTTCGTATTCCTCCTGCAAATACGCTTCATCCTCACGAAGCTCTGCAATCAGCTCATCGCTTCTTGCGCTCTTTGCATCCAGCGTTTTTTTCTGGGACGCAATCGTGCCCTTTGCTTCGACGTTTTCTCTGCGTTTTTCCTCAATCGCTTGCTTGGCAGCCACAATGCCGCTTTTCTTCTGTGTAAGCTCATCAATCAAAGCGTGATCGTGCATCATCAGCTGCGATACCATATCTGCGCGCACAAGCAAGTCCGAAAAGCTCTCCGCACTAAATAAAATATCCAGATACGAAGTCGTTCCCTTTTCATACATAACGCGCAAGCGCTGCTTTAACAGCGCATCGCTGTCTGCAATCTGTTTTTCAATATCTGCAATCTCCGCTTCCTTATCTGCAATCGCCGAAGTGTTATTTGCAATCGTTTGATTGAGCGAATCAATCTGACTGTTTAAGTCGGAAATTTCTTCGTCCACTTTGCGTTTTTCCGCTTCTTTTGCCTTTCGCTCGCTCTTTTTCTCATTCAGTTTTTCTTTGATTTCCTTTTGCTCTGCCTCGTTTTGCTCCAGCTTATCCTGCAGCTCATCCGCATAACCGATGATGCCGAAAATCGCCGGAAGGGCAACTGCAAAGCACAACGCGACCTCAAGGATGATACTGATTATTGCTGCTATTCTTTTTTTCATGCTCTACTCCTTTATACATCCAAATGCTTGCGAATAGAAATCGCACTGCCGAGTGCACCGATAACTGCGCCGATGGAAACAAACATTCCAATCATCTGCACCGCAACCTCATTGTATGCCTTGAAGGTGAAAATATCGATGCCGATATTTGCTTTGCCAACAAGCGCGATATATCCCCACGAAATCAAGCCGAATGCAATAAGTGCACCGACCACGCCGATGATAATGCCTTCAATGATGAACGGCCAACGGATAAACCAGTCTGTTGCGCCGACAAATTTCATAACGCCGATTTCCTTGCGGCGCGCATACACGGCAAGCTTGATTGTGTTTGCAATAATGAAGATGGAAACAATACACAAAAGAAGCATACCCCAAAAGCTGACGTTTCTAATGCCATTGCTGACCTTTAATATGTTTTCCATGACCGTCTGCTTATAAGACACCTCTTCTTTGCCTTCAACGGCGGAAAGCTTTTCCACCGTCGGCTTTAACAGGCTCAAATCCTTTAGTGTAATCTTTAAAGAATCGCGAAATGGGTTATCTTCCCCCTCATAGCCATCTAAAAGCGCAGCATTGTTATCCGAAATCTCACGCATATACTCCAGCGTATCTTCCTTCGAAAAAATCTCCGCTGTCGCAATATTTTCAATGCCCTTCACCTGCTTTTGCAGCGCACTAACCTGCGCATCGTCGTATGCTTCGTTGATAAACGCCTGAATTTCACACTGCTGCTCCAGCTGCTGTGCAATATGATTTACATTGATACTGATAATCATAAACAAACCCAGAATAATCATACAGCACACAACCGTAAAAATCGAGGTTACGCTCATAAGACCGTTACGGAATACGCTGCGGACTGCCTGGGAAACATAATACTTGAAATTATTTGCTTTCAACTTCGTAGCCTCCCTTACTGTCATCGCGCACAAGCACGCCGTCTTCAATTGCTATAACTCTCTTATGCACTGTATCAACGATTTCCTTGGCATGTGTCGCCATAACCACTGTTGTGCCGCGCGCATTAATATCGCAAAGCAGTTCAACAATTTCAAACGAAGTTTTTGGCGGCAAGCTCGCCGTCGGCTCGTCTGCAAGCAGAATCGGCGGATTGTTCGCAAGTGCGCGCGCAACTGCAACACGCTGTGCCTCACCGCGCGAAAGCTGTGTCGGGAAAAGCTTTGCCTTGCCCGAAAGGCCGACCATGCTCAAAAGGTGCGGTACCTGTCTTCGGATTTCACGCTTGGATGCGCCGACAATCTGCATTGCAAAGGCAATGTTTTCATACACCGTACGGTCGTCCAGCAGGCGGAAATCCTGAAAAATCACGCCAATAGAGCGGCGCAGATACGGGATATCCTTGCGCTTTAAATCCTGCACACGCGTGCCGTCGATTGTAATTGAGCCGGAGGTCGGTGTTTCTTCGTGCATTAAAAGACGCGTGAGCGTCGATTTTCCGGAACCGCTCGGCCCGACAACAAATACAAATTCACCCTTCTCAATGTGAAAGCTGACCTCGTCGAGCGCCTTGGTGCCATCTTCATAAACTTTTGTTACATTCTCAAAGGTAATCATGCTGTTTTCTCCATTAAATTCGCTCATCAAATTTTCATCGGGTTGGATTCGAGATATTGCTGTACCATCATTGCCACTTTAAACACAACGGCATCATCGAACTTTCTTAAATCCAGTCCGATGGTCTTTTGTACCTTATCCAAACGGTACACCAATGTGTTTCTGTGGATATAGAGCTTGCGCGCCGTTTCGCTGACGTTCAAGTCGTTTTTGAAAAACTCATAAATCGTCGTTACAATTTCCTCATCCAGCGCATCTAAGCCGCGTTTTGTGAGCACTTCCTGCAAAAACAGCTGACAAAGCTTAATCGGCAAGTAGTAAATCAATCTGCCGACACCCAAGTTTTTATAGCTTAAAATACGCTTCCCGTTTTCAAACACGCTGCCGACCTCAAGCGCAATCTGCGCCTCTTTGTATGCCGCCGCCAAAGTGTTTACACTGTTTGTAACGGTGGAAATGCCAATCATAACATTCATCATTGCTTCGCTGCCTAACGTATCAATAATGGTCTGCGCTAAGGCTTCCAGCTTATCCTCCGTCGTTTCGCTGTCGATTTCCTTTACCAATACGATGGTTGCATCGTCCATAGCGAACACAAAATCGAGCTCCGTTTTCGGGAACAGATTCATGAACACATCGATTGCCGCAACATCACCTAACTGCATTACCTTCAAGATAAATACAACGCGGTCCTGATCGTAATCGAGATGCAGCTCACGTGCACGCTGATGCAAGTCAAGCGGCAAGGTGTTGTCCGAAATGATATTCTTGATAAAGGTTGTCTTATCATATTTATCATCGTAGAACACACGGATATTGTTTAGGGCAACGGCAAGCATCATACAGGTGCGCTTCGCTTCATCGCTGGTGCCGCGCACATATACAATATGCTCTGTCTTCTTGCTTTTGCTGATGCCGCACACACAATAGCCGCGGCAAGTATGTACCTGCATGCAATCCACAGCTGCCGCAACAAAGCTTTCGGCATACTCCGTCATATCCTCCGACGCATTGGTTGCAATGACATACCCCTCAAAATCCATAACACCCACCGGAGCAGTTAAAAATGCATCCATCTGGTTAATCACATTCTGAAAAGTTTTTTTCATCATGTTTTAATTTCCTCCTGCGAAACATATTCCAATCCGCGCAAACACAAAAACTGCGCCTGCGCGGCTATGTGCAATTTTACAGAATTTCACAATCCTTTTTTGTGCACATTTTTAAACCGATACTTATATAATAATATCTTTTTTAACATTTTGCAAGAAAAATTTAAATTTTTTTGTGCAATTTTTATATTTTTTCATAAAAACGACCGATTTTCACTGTATTTTTTGCCCTTGTACTATTTTAACAAACATTTTTCGTTTTTTCGTACAAATTGACTATATACAATAAGGACGGCTCACAAGAACCGTCCTTTATAGTTTACTGTTTCATTGTCTCATACGCAAGCTTTGCCGCTTCCGGTGACACATTACACCCCAATTGGTATACAGGCACATTTTCAAGCAAATCCTCCAAAAGTGCAAATACCTTATCAATCCCTTTCTCCGTCTTCGGGCGAATGGTCTGTTCCATAAAATGCATAATACTCTGCGTATTTTCCATTCGTTCAATCTTGTTTTCCGCACTGCGATATAAAAACGCAATTGCCTTTAACGGCACACTGATATTCTCGTTCAGCGCTGTTTTTCCACTCCACGGCGTGCCGTAAACGCGCCACCCCTCTTCCGTTAAACGCAGAGCAGGCTTATCGTCATTAATATACTGTGCACGCTTGTCAAACTGCTTTATCCACAGTCCGGTATGTGTCGACTTGCCTGTGCCGCTGTTTGCAGAAAACAAGTACCCATATCCATCCATTGCAATCGCGGATGCGTGCAGCATAATGCCCCGGTAGTTCCGATACAAGCACCCGTAAAAGTACGCGCCGCTGAGCATATATTCCGCACTCGCATAATCAAGGTGCGGATGCAAAGCAGTATAATCCGAAAGCTGCTGTTCGGAAATATCAATTTCCACGTGAGCAGGTTCATCAAAATCAAATGCATACTTTTGCATACGCTGCACCATAAACGCCGTTTTACAATGCATTAAAACATTCAAATCCGCAATTCTTGCTTTTACCGCCTTCGGCTCAAAAGTCGTCATCGTCGCCTGCCAAGCCTCCGTCTTCAATTTCATCACCGCCCAAATGGATTGTCGGATCCTTTGGCTTATTCGGTTCTGCCGGCTCATCCGGAACATCTACATCATCCGGACTCAGCGGCGGGTCATCATTGCCCGGTTCGTCACCCGCATTCGGATCATCCGGGTCTGTCGGATTTTCCGGATCTTCCGGATTATCAGGATCTTCCGGATTATCAGGGTCTTCAGGTTCTTCTACATCACCGGAACCGCTGCCCGAACCGGAGCCGCTGCCCGAACCGGAGCCGCTACCCGAACCGGAACCGCTGCCCGAACCGGAGCCACTGCCCGAGCCGGAGCCGCTACCCGAACCGGAACCACTACCTGAGCCGGAACCGCTGCCTGTGCCGGAGCCACTACCTGAGCCGGAGCCACTGCCTGTACCGGAGCTGCTGCCAGCCGGTTTATCATCTTCATCCTTCTCCGTATAAGAAGAATTATTAATAACTCTGCCCTTTACCGTTACATTCTTTAATGTAACCGAATTTGCATCAATGCCGGCAGAATAAATCAAATCACCTTCAATAATCATATCTGCAAGCACAACATCATTTGCCTTAATAATTACCGCACCCTTATGCTCGCTCAAGTCAAGCTTCTGTTCACCGGAAGCTGTAACATAAGCAGAAACGGCTCTGTCCATTACAACGGCAAATTCTGCGCGGCTAATATTGCTTTTCGGATTCAGCTTGCCGTTCGAGCCGGCAACCAAGCCCTTATTGAGCATCGCAGATACAAACGGAATCGCCCACGCAGATACGTCTGCATTGTCTGCATACGCCTGCACGGTTGCCGCATTGCCGTCCGGCAAAGAAAATGCTCTTGCAATAACGGTAAACGCTTCCTCACGCGTGATGGAAGCATCCGGATTCAAGCGATTGCCGTCACCTTTAAACCAGCCTGCCTGCACCGCCTTTTCCATATCGGCATAGTACCAAGCTTCTTTATCCATATCCTCAAATGCGGAAATATCCGCCTTCGCCTTCACACCGAAAGCACGCACAAAAATTGCCGCCATCTGCGCACGGGTTAAGCTGTCGTCCGGCATAATTTTACCATCATAACCGTTAATAAGCCCGTCCTCAACCGCGCGCTCAAGCGCAGCTGTTGCCCAGTTGTCCGGCATATCCGAAAATTCCTGTGCCGACACTGCAAAAGAGCAAAGACTCAGCAGCATACAAGCGACAGTGATACAAGCAATCCATTTCTTCATTGTGTTTTCCTCCTTATAACGTATAGAAATCTAGTATAATTATATAAGACAGCAGAAAAAAAGTCAATCCGCGCCGAAATTTATGTAAAAAGTAAATAAAAAAGCATCCGTAAATTTGGTGAATTTGCAGATGCTTTCCCTGATTTATTTTACATTACCTTCCCCATCAAAAAGCGGCAGCGGTTCAAGCACAGTGATGTCCGGTCGGTCAATCGCATCGCCCTCGGCAAGCACTGCAAGCTTTCCTGCTACCTCACCGCCGGCAACTGCGATGAGCTTTTCCATTGCCGCAAGCGATTCCCCCGTACTGATAACATCGTCTACAATCAGCACGCGCTTGCCGCGGATGGCTTCCACTTCCTTTTTACCGAGAAACAGCTTCTGCTTTGCTTCAGTCGTAATGGAGTCGACCTCCGTGGAAATCACATCCTCCATATACAGCTTCGGCCCCTTACGCGCAACGATGTAATTGTCCTGCCCGCTCTGGCGCGCCATTTCATAAATCAACGGAATGCTTTTTGCTTCCGCCGTCAGCATAATATCATATGCCGGCGCTTTCTTTAAAAGCTCGCGTGCGCAGGCTTCGGTCAATTCCACATCACCAAACAGAATAAATGCCGCAATCTGCAAATCCGGCGTAATCGGAAACAGCTGCAAATCGCGCTTGAGCCCCGCTACATTTAATTCATAATACTTTTTCATAATAAATCGCCCCTATGTAATAGAATCCCATACATTTTAATTATACAACTTTCACATTAGAAATTCAAGCCTTTTTCATTTCTCTTGCAATTATAGAAAATTTATTGTATACTATAGAAAATTTGTTTCAAGGTGATTTTTATGATTAAAGCAAATGTAAACCGACTCCGCGAGGTGGCAAAGGATTTCTTCCGCGCAACCTTTGTACAGGTCAGCTTCTACGATGCAGATGCAAACTTTATCTGCGCATATCCCGACCAAATGAGCCGCTATTGCCGCGCACTGCAGCAGCTGCCGCAAGAAAAAGCAGCATGCACTGCATTTATACAGGAAAGCTTTACGCGTTGCCGCGCGCAGGGCGACATTTTATACACCAAATGCCCTGCCGGGCTTTCAGGCGCTTGGATACCCATTTATGAAAATGGCATTCTGCTCGGTTTTATTGAATTTTCCCAGCTTATACGCCGTGGCGACGAGGCACTGACAATAAAGCATTTAGAAGCCATCTGTGAAAGGCACGGGCTGGACACAGCGGAAATGCGCCAAAAGTATGCGCATCTTCAAAATTTCGAGCAAGACCGCATCGAGTCGCTTGCGCGCATTATCAAGGCAAGCACCTACTATCTTTGGCTGAACAATATGATTGAAATCACAGCAGAAAACCTGCCACAGCATATTACCGCCTACATCGAAAACAACTTAGCCGCCGATTTGAGTGTTTCTGCCATTTGCAAGCATATGCACATTTCAAAAAGCGTGCTCTATCGCATTTCCAACACGCATTTAAAAATGGGCATTTCGGAATACGTACGCCATATACGCATGGAGAAAGCAAAAGCATTATTCAAAAAAACATCGTTGTCCGTCGCCGCAGTATCGGAAAGCGTCGGAATCAACGATGCCAATTATTTCACAAAATTATTCAAAGCACATACCGGCGTGATGCCGAGCAAATTCAAAGCCTACGCTACACAATCACGCAGCCGCCGTTCACGCTAAGCACCTGCCCTGTGACGTAGCTTGCCTCTTCAGATGCAAGAAAGCATACAGCAGCCGCAACCTGCGCCGGGGTGCCGACCGTACCGAGCGGTATCTCCTCACAAAAGGCTTCGATATCTTCGGCAGACAAATGTGCATTCATATCCGTATCAATCAGTCCCGGTGCAACGCAGTTGACCGTAATGCCCGAAGGACCAAGCTCCTTGGCAAGTGCCTTTGTAAAGCCGATAACTGCCGCTTTCGCCGCAGAATACGCACTCTCACACGATGCACCGACCTGCCCCCACATTGAGGAAAGGTTAATAATTCTGCCGTGCTTTTTTGACACCATATGCGAAAGTGCTGCACGACAGCAATGATATACACCGTCCACATTGGTGGCAAAAATGCTGTGCCACAGTTCAGGCGTTGTGTCGCAAAGCATAGCCGTCTTGGCGATGCCTGCATTGTTGACAAGCACATCCACACCACCTAACGCCTCTGCTTCTTCAAACATTTTCTGCACCTGCTCTGCATCGGATACGTCCGCC
>JAFQPV010000103.1 GCA_017411585.1 Clostridia bacterium
GCAGGTATCTTAAAGAAGACGTCGGCATCAAGTGTCCGTGTACAGGTACTGCGCTTGGCGGCAGTGCGGCAAACAATGCAAATCTGTATGCGAACGCAAAATACACAGACTATGTTTCGAGAAACAACTACTACGGAACGGCAAGCTCCGTTTTGTATAATGCAACGCATGTGGAAGGCATTTCCTCTGCACGCATTTACGGCAAGCCGTATATTATAACGGAGTGGTGCTGCTATGAGCCAAATCCGTTTGTTGCGGAAAGTACATTTTTGATGTCAACTTATGCGCAGTTTCAGGATTGGAATATGATACACTTCCAGATGTGGCACGAAAATAAGCTGCCTGCAAGCCAGGCGGCGATTAATACCACGTTTGTTGAGTATCAGCATCCGGTGCGAACAGCGCTTGCGCCGGCAGTCGGGCAGAATTATCTGCGCGGTGCAGTAACAGAAAATTCTACAGAGTATTATTACCCTAAAACTTATGCAGATGCGACTGCGCCGAGTAATGCGACGCTGAAAGCGTATCAAAACACGGGTATTTATGCAAAAAGCGGTTTGATGTATGAGGATATAGAGAAAAATGCATCGGCTTCCGATGCGGCTGTGTTGGAAAAAATCACTTCACGCGCGAATGAAAATGATGCTGACATATCCGAGCAGATATACTGGGATTTAAAGAAGGGTGACTTCAGATTAGAAACAGAGTATACGCAAGGTGTTGCAGGCTTCAGACGTGAAGCTGTTATGCTTGAAGCTGTAACGTTTGATATGGAAAATGCATATTACACGGCGATATTAAACTCGATGACAAATGCGAAAATTAAGGATTCGGAGCGTTTACTCTTGAGCGTTGCTGCACGCTGTCATAATACGAATCGTGAGGTGAGCGAGGATCACACGAGTATTGTAAACAACGGCAAAGGACCTGTGCTTGTTGAGCCGGTGTGCGGCAAGGTAACAATTAAGTTGCCGGGCGATTATGAGGTTTACGCACTGACAAGCAGCGGTGAACGCAAAGAAAAGCTTGATGTAACAAAATCTGCAGATGGGTTTGCGTTTGAGCTCGAAGCAGAGCACGAGACGCTGAACTATGAAATTTGCGTAGCGGGCGCTACTTTTGAGCCGACACTTCCGGATGCAGAAGGTATAGAAGTGGTGATCGACGGTGAAATGGTTGTTTTTGATGTACAGCCAATGCTGCTTGATGGCAGAACGCTCGTGCCGGTACGTGCAATCTTTGAATCGCTTGGCGCGACTGTGCATTGGGACGATGCAACACAAACGGCAATCGCAGAAAAGGACGGTACGGAAGTACGAATTACCATCGGTGAAAAACAAATGCTGAAAAATGGTTTAATTGTACCGTTGGATGTCGGAGCTGCTTTAATCGATGCGCGCACACTTGTTCCGGTACGCGCAATTGCAGAAAGCTTTGACTGCACTGTGGAATGGATAGAAGAAACTGAAACCGTAAAAATTACAACGAAATAAAAATCGAATTAAAAGAAAAAAGCGCTTGCAATTGCAAGTGCTTTTTTGTTGGAGCTGCCTAGCAGATTTGAACTGCCGACCTCTTCCTTACCAAGGAAGTGCTCTACCTACTGAGCTAAGGCAGCATGACAACGAAAATTATTTTAACACAGAACTTTAGAATTGTCAACAAAATTCTTCTAAATTTCCGCGAAAACAAATTTATCCGGTTGACAGACGCTAGACTGTCGGGGTATAATATGGGACAAAGAGGTTTGGACGAGGTTATTTATGCGAAAGATTTTCAGTTTATTTATTGTTTTAAATTTGATTTTAGTAAGCGTTGGTGTGCAGGCATCGGCACAAGATGCTGTTTCAGTGCCGATTTTATTATATCATAATATTGCTGATTATACGCCGGATGCGCCGTATGACAGAAGCTTGAATATCCCTGCAAAAACATTTGAACAGCATATGCGAATGTTAAAAAATGAGGGGTATACCCCAATTACATATGAAATGTATTACGCATATGAAACCCAGGGGACACCGCTTCCGGAAAAGCCGATTATGATTACATTCGATGATGGCTATTTGAGCAATTATTTGTATGCTTATCCGGTATTGAAGTCACTGGGAATGAAAGCAACCATTTTTGTTATTACGGACAGACGTGGTAAGGCACTGAGCATAAATCCGCATTTTTCATGGAATCAGGCACGCGAGATGGTGGATAGCGGTATTATTGATATTCAAAGTCATACGCATTCGCATCAGGTGTCTACAACGCTTAGTGACGATGCGCTTGCTTACGAGCTTGCGATTTCAAAACGTCTTGTGGAGCTGCATACAGGTAAGAAATGTAATGTTTTAGCATTTCCAAACGGCATTGCCGAGGCGCGCGAGCTTGCGGCAGCTAAAAAAGCCGGGTATAAGATTATTAATCTCGTAGGCGAGGTTGGTTCAAACCGCAAAGGTGACGATTTGGCGACAATGAAGCGCATCACTGTCTTTGCGGATTGGACAAGTTATAATTTAAAGCAAGTTATTGAAAAAAATCTTGTGTTATAAGAAGCGGTTAGTGGGCACACGCCCTCCTGACTGCTTCTTTTTTGCATTATCGTGCGCGCTGGTGCATAGCTATATACAAGGTCAAAGTAGGAGGCGAGCGTTTTGATTAAAAAAACTATATCCGTGCTACTGATATGTTGTATAGCTATTGGTTGTATACCGGGTGCTATTTTTGCAGAGGAGACGGCTAATGGTCTGGAACTGTCCTGCAGGTCTGCAATTCTAATGGAGCAATCGACCGGTTGTGTCTTATATGAGCATAATGCGGATACTCCGTATGCGATGGCAAGTGTGACAAAGGTGATGACCATGCTTTTGATTATGGAAGCCCTCGACAGCGGAAAAATCACATTAGAGGAGATGGTTGTCGGCAGTGAGCGCGCTAAGAGCATGGGTGGCTCAACTATCTTTTTGGATGCAGGTGAAGCGCTGAGTGTGCACGATATGCTCAAGGGGATAGCGGTTGCATCCGCAAATGATGCCTGCGTTGCAATGGCAGAGCATATCGCCGGTAGTGAAGAAGGGTTTGTTGCTATGATGAACAGTCGCGCAGCAGAGCTCGGTATGAAAAACACTGTGTTTAAAAATACAAACGGTTTAGATGCTGAGGGACACTATTCTTCGGCGCGTGATATCGCGATTATGTCAGCGGTGCTTTTGAAGCATAAGAAAATATTTGATTATACAACAATTTGGATGGATAGCCTGCGCGATGGTAAGTTTCAGCTTGCCAATACGAATAAGTTAATCCGCTTTTATAAGGGCGCAAACGGACTCAAAACCGGCTCGACGGATGACGCTTTGTTTTGCTTGTCCGGTACAGCAAAACGGGAAGGTATGCAGTTAATTGCAGTTGTTATGGGCGCGCCAAGCTCACCGAAGCGTTTTGCTGATGCGTCGAAGCTGCTCGATTATGGTTTTGCGAATTACCGGGTGTCACAGGTTACCGGTGCAGGAGAAACGGTCGGTGAAGCGATTGTGGAAAAGGGTATTTTTGAAAGTGTGCCGTTGCTCGCGGCAAATGATTATACGCATCTTGCAAAAAAAGGGGATGGTGGAAAAATAGAGACGGAAATTGTATACAATACGCCATGCAAAGCACCCATCCAACAAGGGGATGTGCTTGGGCGAATTCGCATTCTGCAGGATGGAAAAGAGATTGCAAGCGTAGATGCAATTGCAGCGCATGCTGTTGCAAAGCTGACCTATTTGAATATACTTGAAATCACACTTAAAAAGTGGATTGGCACGGTATGCTGAAAAAAAGCCCGCGTTGTTTGCGGGCTTTTAGTATCATTAAATCAGCAAAGGCTGGATTTGAACATTTTCCAAAGCAAGCTTAGCTGCCGGAATGATTTGGCGCATATCTGCAACCAGCGACTTTTGCTTGTTGTGTGCATCATCCTGACCGAACGGAACGAAATAGATATTTTTACTGTTCATCAAAAGCATAATGTTTTTGCCGCTTGCGCCTAAGGCATCATTGGTGGAGACGGCAAGCAGGACCGGACGTTCGTTTCTAAGGTGCGCTTTTGCTGCCATTGTTACCGGTGTGTCGGTGATGCCGCAGGCGAGCTTGCCGAGCGTGTTGCCGGTGCAAGGTGCGATAATCAGTAAATCCAGAAGCTTTTTCGGCCCGATGGGTTCGGCGTCCGGGATAGTATGTATGATTTGTTTGCCGCATATTTCCTCGATTTCGCTTCGGATGTCGACAGCATTGCCAAAGCGTGTGTCAAAGGTGTAGGCGGCTTCGCTTAAAATTGGCTGAATCTGTGCACCGGTTTCGGCGAGAGCACGTAGCTGTTGTATAACCGAACGAAATGTACAAAAGGAGCCGGTAATTGCAAAGCCGATTCTTTTTTCTTTTAAATCCATTTTTACACCCCCAAATCATTACAGATATTTAAAATTGTACTTGCAATTGCATCGCCGGCGGAAATCGGCGCGGTTTTCCCGGGCAGAGACAGCGCGTGAAGTGCCTGAATGCCGTATGCCGATGCGGCATCGAAGTCTGTACCGCCGGGCGCAGAGGCTAAATCAATGATGATGCAGTCTTTCTGCAAGGTCATAATGCGTTCTTTGGTAAGTATCGGATTCGGTGCAGTATTGAAAACAACATCAAATGCGCCGGTATAGGTTTTATCATCGTGAATATCTGCATAGTGGTATCCACTGGACGTAACCCATATGCGTGTGTCGTCTCTGCGACCGGCAACAGTAATATCCGCACTGAAGCCCGACAGGATTTTTGCAAGAAATTTTCCGATTCTTCCGTAGCCTAATATCAGAATTTTACTGCTGCAAACCGTTTTTTGATACACGTTTAACAGTGTTTGCATGGCGCCTTCTGCTGTAATCATTGCATTGGCAACAGTTAAATCCTCGCGCTGAAAATAGTCCACGGCGTACACACCGTGCATATCCATACGCTTTTTTGCGCCGGCACTGATTTTACCGCCGAACAAAATTTGATTTTTGTTCATTGCCCGCAATAGGTCATTTAATTCGATGCTATCTTTATAAAACGGTGCGTAAATGCAATCACTCTTATTTAACATCGGCAGCGGCAGAATCAAAAGCTCAGACTTGTCGAGTGCTTCGGTTAAATCCGCGCAGCGGGGCGCGATTAAATCCTCGTGGCAAATGCCGAATGCGTTTACGAAATTGCCTTTCATATGCAAAAGATTTGCAAGTCTTATACTGCGCAAATCGCCGCCGATCACAGCAAACTTTCTGTTTTGGTTCATCGTTTTACACACTCCGTGATTTTTTACTATATCGTATGCGTTGATTGTTGAAATTGTGCAGGGAGGAATTATATGCGCTTTAAAAATGTTTTGTGTTTGTCGTCAACGATTGTTGCGACGGTAATCGGTGCGGGATTTGCAACAGGACAAGAGATATACAGCTTTTTTAACCGTTACGGCAAGTGGAGCTTTATGGGGCTGTTGCTTGTGCTGATTGTGTTTTGCTCTGTGTTTCGATATGTGCTGGAAGCGTGTTGTTTTAATCGACTGGATGGATTTTCTGCGTTATTGATGCATTTGCATATGCGCAAAGCAGGGAAGTGGATGGAGACCGGGGTTGCACTTTTTTCGTTTTGTGGGTTTTGTGCGATGGCATCGGCATCCGGCACACTTGTTTCACAAACACTGGATTTACCGTATATGTACGGCGTGCTTGCAATGCTCGTAATCTGCGGTGTGATTTTAAGCTTTGATATTCGTGCGCTTGCAGGCGCAAACTGTGTGCTGGCACCTGTGATTTGTGTTGGTTTAATTTATTATGCACTTTACGGTGTGCTGTTTCGCAGCGTCGCAACATTATCTCAGGGACACTATTATGTAAATGCAGCACAGATATTTGTTTCGGCACTTGTGTATGCATCGTACAACTTATTATCAGCAGTTGTAGTACTTTGCGCAATGCGCCGCTATTGCGACAGCGAAAGAACCATTCACATGGCATCCGGTATCAGCGCATCGGTCCTGGTGATTGTTGCTTTGCTTTTGTGGTTTGTGATATATATTTATCAGAACAAGATAGCGCTCGGCGAAATA
>JAFQPV010000104.1 GCA_017411585.1 Clostridia bacterium
AGTAAGGTGTTTTATCTTGATTTTGAATTGCCGGAAAGCTGCAAGCTTGGTTGCGCACTGAATGTATACTTTATTTTGAATAAGGAAACGCTGTGGAGTGCAGCCGGCTTTGAGGAAAGCTTTAAGCAGTTTGTTTTGGATGTAGAAAAAGAAAAGCTTTCGTATGCAAAAACCATAGCGCCGAAGATGGGCGAAAATGCAGAGTATTGCCGCATCGAGGGTGAAAACTTCGCGTATTTGTTTAATAAGTTCTACGGCTTTTTTGAAAGCATGAAATACGAGGGTACGGAGCTTTTGGATTCGATGATGGATATGGGCTTCTGGCGTGCGCCGACCGACAATGAACGAAAAATTCAGCATACCTGGTCGGAACACATCAAGCAGGATTACCACAGTGCGTGGGGCTTAATGCATGTGCAGCCGGACTGCAGAAGCTGCGAAATAAAAGCCAAGAAGGACCACATTGAAATTACAACCACACTTACGCTTGCCGCACCGTCGCGCGTGCCGCTGATGAAGTGCGAGGTTGTGTATAAGGTGTTTGGTGACGGTAGAATTGAAACTGCGCTCGACGGCAATATCCATCCGGAGGCAGTTTGGCTGCCGCGCTTCGGCTTTGAAATCATTATGCCGAAGGGTAACGAAAGCTTTGCCTACTACGGCATGGGTCCGTACGACAGCTATGCGGATATGCACCGTTTAGACCGCCTCGGCTGGTACGAAACCACCGTTTCGGATGAATACACACCGTATATAAAACCGCAAGAACACGGAAATCATATTGAAGTTTGCCGCGTTTTGGTGTATAATAAGAAAAAAATCGGTTTACTGATTGAAAGTGATACACCGTTCGAGTGCAGCGCATCGCATTATCACGCCTATGATTTGACGCGCACAGAGAACTATGCGGACTTAGAGGCGAGCGAGCAGACCTTTATCGATATCGACTTTAAGAGCAGCGGCATCGGCTCGAACAGCTGCGGACCGGAGCTTATGGAAAAATATCGCTTCGACGATAAGCACATCGCGTATGGCTTTACAATCAGACCGTTTGATGGGAGAAAGTAAGCATACATGGAAAACAAGGCTTTACGCATTTTAGAATACGATAAAATTATAAAGACGATGGCGGAGTTTACGACAAACTCCGCCGTTGTCGACCGCATTTTGGCGCTTGTGCCGACAACGGATTTGGACACTGCCACGGCGTGGCAGAAGGAAACGACGGAGGCAACGGCGCTGCTTTTGCGCTTTGGGTATCCGAAAAATATGTCCGCGCCGCACGTGACGGGCGCGGTGCGCCGCTGTATGATTGGCGGCATACTGTCTTCGCGCGATTTATTGCAGGTGGCAAGTCTGCTTTCTATGTCTCGTCTGACAAAGCAGTACCTTGCGCAGGCGGAGGATGAGGAATTTCCGGTTTTATCCGGCTTGGGTGCAAGCCTCACCACCGTAAAGCCGCTTGAGGAAAAAATCGGACTTTGCATTTTAGATGAGAACACGATTGCGGATGGCGCAAGCGCCCAGCTTTCATCCATCCGCCGCAAGATGCACAATCTGCAGGATAAGATTAAAGACTTAATCGATGGGATTGTCCGTTCGGGCAAGTATCAGAAATATTTGCAGGATGCGCTTGTAACGATGCGCGGCGGCAGATATGTGATTCCGGTGAAGGCAGAGCATCGAAGCGAAATCCCCGGCGTGGTGCACGATACTTCATCGACGGGTGCAACGCTGTTTATCGAGCCGATGAGCGTGGTCAATGCAAACAACGAAATCCGCGACCTTGCCGCGCAGGAGCAGGCGGAAATTGAGCGCATTTTGGCAGAGCTTTCCGCAGAGGTGAGCGAATACGGCGATGCCATTGTTGCAAACTACAATGCGCTTTGCGAGATTGATTTTATCTTCTGCAAGGGTAAGCTTTCCGTAAAATACGGCTGTATTGAGCCGAGATTAAATGACCGCGGCGAAATTTATATCAAGCGCGGTCGCCATCCGCTCATTAACGCAAGAAATGTTGTGGCAAATGATATTTACCTCGGCAAGGATTTTGATACGTTGGTCATCACCGGCCCGAATACGGGCGGTAAAACCGTTACGCTCAAAACCATCGGTCTGTTTTCGCTTATGGCGGCGAGCGGCTTGCACATTCCGGCAAATGACAATTCCGAAATGGCTGTTTTTTCGTCCGTTTGGGCAGACATCGGTGACGAGCAGAGCATTGAGCAGAACCTATCGACATTTTCTTCGCATATGAAAAACATTACCGGCATTATCGAAAACGCCGGCTATAATTCACTCGTGCTTTTTGATGAATTGGGTGCAGGTACTGACCCTGTGGAGGGTGCGGCGCTGGCGGTGTCTATCTTGGAGCATTTGCGCCAAAAGGGTGCGCGTGTTGCCGCAACCACGCACTACAGCGAGCTGAAAATCTTTGCACTTTCTACGCCCGGCGTGTGCAATGCATCGTGCGAGTTTAATGTGCAGACACTGCAGCCGACCTACAAGCTTTTAATCGGCGTGCCGGGTAAGTCCAATGCGTTTGCAATCTCTGAGCGCCTCGGACTTAATAAAGAAATCATCGAGCGCGCAAAAACCATTATGAGCGACGAGGATGTCCGTTTTGAGGATGTTATCGGCGATTTGCAGGAAAGCCGCAGAGTTGCGGATGAAGAGGCAAAGCGCGCGACCGGCATCCGTGCAGAGATGGATAAGCTTCGAAAAACTATGGAGATGCAAAAAAATGAGCTGGACGGCAGACGCAAAAAGATTTTAGACGAAGCCCGTCAGGAAGCAAGACGCATTATCCTCGATGCAAAAGAGGAAAGTGCGCAGGTCATTAAAGAATTAAACAAATTAAAGAAAAATATACACGTAGCAGGTGCAGACCGCACGATTGAAGAATCGCGCCGCCGACTCAAGGGCAAGGAGGATGCCATTGATGCATCGTTTAGCGATGTAATCAAGGTCAAAAAGCACACAGAAGCCCCGAAGAGTGTTGCCGTCGGTGATTTTGTCGAGGTTGTGACCATCGGGCAGACCGCCGAGGTGTTAAAAGCACCGGACAGCGCCGGCAATGTGTATGTGCAGTGCGGTACGCTCAAAATGAATGTAAAGCTTTCCGATTTGCGCATGGCAGAGCGCCCGCAGGAGCCGAAAAAGCGCAAGCGTGCACCGCAGGAGGGCAGCTATGTAACGCGCAGAGCGGATGTGAAGAGTGAAATCGACTTGCGCGGACAGATGCTTGAGGATGCGCTCTACGAGGTGGATAAATACCTTGCCGATGCTTACAGTGCAGGACTCGGGCAGGTCAGCATCATTCATGGTAAGGGCACGGGCGTGCTTAGAAGCGGCATTGCGGATATGCTTAAAAAGCACAAGCTGGTAAAAAGCTACCGCCTTGGCTTGTACGGTGAGGGCGAGAACGGCGTTACCATAGTTGAGTTAAAATAACGGATTGTTTTGTAACCTGGATGTAATATTTCTTTAACGAAAATGCAAAAAAACCTTGACTTTTGGCGAAAAAAGTGGTATTCTTATATCATTATGTAGTATTGGGGTGTCAGAAATGATAGAGAAAACAGACCTGATGATGGTCAAAGCCGGCTTGCAGAAGCACGTTGGCAAGAAAATCCGCTTGACCGCAAAGAAAGGTCGCAAAAGAGCTGTAGTCCGTCGTGGCACGATTGAAAACTTGTACCCCAGCATTTTTACAATTCGCCTTGACAATCTGCCGGAAGACGAAACGGAGCAGCGCTGTGTATCCTTCAGCTATGCTGATGTTTTAACAAAGAATGTTGAAATTGCAATTTATAAGACGCAGGAACAGGCAACAGAAGCATAATCAGGGATAATTACAAAAGACGGCATCGCGGATGCCGTTTTTTACTTAGAAGCTGTTTTTTTGAAAGGAGGTAATCGTATGGCAAGTCCGCTTGCAGATTTAATCAGACCGCAAAGCCTTGATGATGTTGTCGGGCAGACGCATCTCGTCAGCGAGGGCTGTGTGCTCAGAAAGCTCATTGACGGCGGCAATATTCCGAATTTAATCTTTTACGGACCGAGCGGTACGGGAAAAACGACCATTGCAAATATTATTGCAAAGAGTACGGGTAAGCCATTGTATAAGTTAAACGCCACGACTGCCTCTGTAGCGGATATTCGTGCAGTGGTAAGTGAGCTTGATGGCGTGGAAGCATCGGACGGTGCGATTTTGTATTTAGACGAGATTCAGAATTTCAATAAAAAGCAGCAGCAGTCGCTGCTCGAGTTTATTGAGACCGGTAAGCTTACCTTGATTGCTTCCACAACGGAAAATCCGTATTTTTATATCTATAATGCGATTTTGTCGCGCTCGAATGTGTTTGAGTTTAAGCCGGTCGAGCCGGCAGAAATTGAAAAGGCAATCGGGCGCGCGATAAAGCTTTTGTCCGAGCAAATGGGCGGTGTGACCATTTGGGTTTCGCCCGATGCCATAAGTCATCTGGCAATCTGCGCCGGCGGCGATGTCAGAAAAGCGTTAAACAGCGTGGAAATGCTTGTAATGTCTGCATCACCGGATGCGAGCGGCAACATCAAGGCTGGGGAGAAGGAAGCCCTCGCGGTGACACAGAAGAAGGTGCTTCGCCACGACCGTGACGGCGACAGCCATTACGATGTGCTCTCTGCATTTCATAAATCCATCCGCGGCTCAGATGTCAATGCGGGACTGCATTACCTTGCGCGTATGCTTTCTGCAGGCGATATTATTTCGCCTTCGCGCAGACTTCTTGCCATTGCGTCCGAGGATGTCGGTATGGCGTACCCGCAGGCAGTTTCCATTGTGAAATCCTGTGTGGACAGCGCAATGCAGCTGGGACTTCCGGAAGCAAAGCTTCCGCTTGCGCAGGCGGTGATTGTGCTTGCGACTGCGCCGAAGTCGAATGCGGTTGTCTGTGCAATCGATGCAGCAATGGCGGACATTGAAAATAAGGACACGGGCAATGTGCCTGTGAATTTGCAGGATGCGCACTACAGTGGTGCCTCTAAGCTCGGGCATGGTGTGGGGTATAAGTATCC
>JAFQPV010000105.1 GCA_017411585.1 Clostridia bacterium
CCGGTGTGCGGCATAAATATTTCCGCGCCGGCACGTGCTGCATATTCGTTTGTTAATGGGATGTTGACATACGGAGAGGTGTTGCGCTCTACGCGTCTGTCGGATTTTTGCATAATAGGGTAATGCTCTAAGTCGTCGTGTGCAGGATAATTGTATAAGAATTTTTCAATCTGTACCTCTGTGATGTATTTATCCAGGAAGGTTTGCAGACAGAGATGGTGGTCGCTGTGCGGATGCGTTAAAATCCATGCGGCAATCCATGGCTTTTCGTGCGGAGAACCTTCTTTTAAGCATGCAAACAAACGGTCAGCATCTTGCGTAAACTCTCTGCCGCCGTCGATAATTATAAATCTACCGTCGCCAAGACGGATGACGTAGGACATGCCGAAGTCTTCCAGATGCACTTGCGTAATCTGCGGTGCCGTCTTTTCTGCAGATGGCGTATCTGCAAAATCAAAGTATTTACAGTTTTTCTCCAACGTGACGGAAATTTGATTTGTATTTGCAAAAAAGTTTATAAAAACGGCATCGTTTTCTTTTGCGTAGGCGCAGTAGTCATGTGCAGCGCAAAAACTGTTTTTTTCCTTGCGCTGATACCCGTGCTGCTCGATTTCGGCGCAACAGCGTGAAAAATCCTCTGCATAGCAGTTGCTCATATACCAAACCGTACTGTTTTCATTTGCCTGGACTTGTATTGGTGCATCCATCGTTTTGATTCCTTCCTGTTTTTTAGTTATTTTGATTATAACATAAGGGAGCGGGAGATGCAACTATATGACAAAATATGTACGAATTGTGAAAAATAAAAGAATTTCTAGACAAAAACATAAAAATATGCTTTAATAATAGAAGTGTTTACGGGAGGTTGGTATTGTGGCAAAAAAAGAGAAAAAACAAAAACTGAAAATGCCGAAATCAACGATCATTACATTGGCTGTTATGGCGGCGGTGTTTTTCGCATTTCGCCTCGGTGGTTTTCTAGTCGGCTTAGGCGTATCCTTTCTGATTCTTATTGCATTGATGATTTGGTTTTGGCCGACACTTTTGACTTTGATGGGGCAGCGCGCATATGCCATGGGCAATAACAACAAGGCGTTGCGTTATTTAAAAGCAGGACATGAGCACGGCAGGTCCGGTGCTGTACAGTCGAGCGCATATGCATACATTCTTTTGCGTTGCGGTCGTGCTGAAGAGGCACGTGTTGTTGCAAACTATGCGCTTTTGAATAAAAGAATTTCGGATGCGGACAAAAATCAGATTCGTCAGATTTTATCGCTGATTTGCTATAAGCAGGGCGATTACGTAGAAGCAATGGAAATGATGGAGCAGATTTTTGAAAATTATAAGTCTTCTACTGTATATGGTACTCTTGGCTACTATAAAATATTAGCCGGCAGCGAGGATATGTACAGTTTTAATGAAGAAGCCTATGAATTTAACAGTGACAACAAGGTGATTATCGACAATAAGATTATTCTGCATCTGAAAAAAGAGGAATATGAAGAAGCGAAGGCTTTATCTGAAAAGAGCATCCATGCCGGCAATAAGGGCATTGAAATATATTTCCATGCCGGTCAGGCAGAAGAGGGGCTCGGAAATTACGAGCAGGCGCTGGAATATTACCGTATGGCAAATTCCTGTGACCGTTCTTTTATGACGACAATTTCGGAATACGAAATTGAATCGGCAATTGAACGATTGGATAAATAAAGAAAAGGGGATAAAAATATGAATAAGATTTTGGCATTATTGCTCGCAGTATGTATTGGTGCAACATTGGCAGCTTGCGGCAGCGAAGAAGCGCCTGTTGAAAACACGCAGACAACTGCAAGTCAGCAGACACCGGTAGTTGAAGAACCAAAGGAAGAAGTTAAGAAGGAAGAACCCAAAGTGGTTATTGATGAAACAAAGCTGAAGGCTGTAATTGAAACTGAGCTCGGCGATATTCACGTTGACCTCAATCCGGAGGAAGCACCGATTACGGTTGCAAACTTTCAAAAGCTTGTCAGTGAAGGCTTTTATGACGGCTTAACCTTCCACAGAGTTATTGCCGGCTTTATGATTCAGGGCGGCGACCCGAACGGAAACGGCACGGGCGGCGCTGACGAGGATATCAAGGGTGAGTTTAAGGCGAATGGAGTAGAGAATAATTTAAGTCACACGCGCGGCGTGATTTCAATGGCACGTTCGTACGACTTTAACTCCGCAAGCAGCCAGTTTTTTATTATGCATGAAGCTGCACCGCACCTTGACGGACAGTATGCTGCGTTCGGTACGGTGACAGATGGTATGGATGTAGTAGATGCAATCGTTGAGAATTCTCCGGTAGAGGACGGCAATGGTACGGTAAAGGCTGAAAATCAGTTAAAGATTAACAGAATATATTTTGAATAAGAGGAGATACTAAAATGGAAAATGTAAAAGTAATTATGGAAACAGAGCACGGCACAATGAAGCTCGAGCTTTACCCGGAGGTTGCGCCGATTACGGTTGCAAACTTTGAAAAGCTGGTAAGCGAAGGGTTTTATGACGGCTTAACCTTTCACAGAATTATTCGCGGCTTTATGATTCAGGGCGGCGACCCGGAGGGCACCGGTATGGGCGGCTCGAAGGATAAGATTAAGGGCGAGTTTGCTTCCAATGGCGTAAAGAACGACCTGCGTCATACCCGCGGCGTAATTTCCATGGCAAGAAGCATGATGCGCGACTCGGCAAGCAGCCAATTCTTCATCATGCACGAGGATGCACCGCATCTCGACGGCGAATATGCGGCATTCGGTAAGGTAATCGAAGGCATCGAGGTTGTGGATGCAATTGTTCAAAATGCCCAAGTTGTTGACAGAAACGGCACAGTTTTGCCTCAAAATCAACCAAAAATGATTAAGGTTTCGCTCGAAAAATAAAAAAATTTCCGGATTATCAAAAATTTAACAAAAAAAACTTGTAAAAATCAAATTGTTGTTGTAAAATAGTATAGGTAACTTTAAAAGTTAATAAAATATTTGGAGGTAATTCAAATGGCAGTAAAAGTTGCGATTAATGGTTTTGGTCGTATCGGTCGTCTGGCTTTCAGACAGATGTTCGGTGCAGAAGGCTATGAAGTTGTTGCTATCAACGACCTCACTAAGCCGGAAATGCTTGCACACCTCTTAAAGTACGATTCCGCTCAGGGTCGTTACAACAAGAGCGTTGAAGCAAAGGAAAATTCTATCGTTGTAGACGGTAAGGAAATTACAATCTACGCGAAGGCTAACGCTGCAGAGCTCCCGTGGGGCGAACTCGGCATCGACGTAGTACTCGAGTGCACAGGTTTCTACACATCTAAGGAAAAGAGCCAGGCACACATCGATGCAGGTGCAAAGAAAGTTGTTATCTCTGCTCCGGCAGGTAATGATCTTAAGACTGTAGTATTCAGCGTAAACGAGGATATCCTCACAGCAGATGACACAATCATCTCCGCTGCATCCTGCACAACAAACTGCCTCGCGCCGATGGCGAAGGCACTCAACGATTATGCTCCGATCCAGTCCGGTATCATGAGCACAATCCACGCTTACACAGGCGATCAGATGCTTCTCGATGGTCCGCACAGAAAGGGCGACCTCAGAAGAGCAAGAGCTGGCGCAATCAACATCGTTCCGAACTCCACTGGTGCTGCAAAGGCAATCGGTCTGGTTATTCCGGAACTCAACGGTAAGCTCATCGGTTCCGCACAGCGTGTACCGGTTCCGACAGGTTCTACAACAATCCTCACAGCTGTTGTTAAGGGCACAGATGTAACAAAGGAAGGCATCAACGCTGCTATGAAGGCTGCTGCTTCCGATTCCTTCGGTTACAACGAAGACGAAATCGTTTCTTCCGATATCATCGGTATCACATACGGTTCCCTCTTCGATGCTACTCAGACAATGGTAGCTAAGATTGCTGACGATCTGTATGAAGTTCAGGTTGTATCCTGGTACGACAACGAGAACTCCTACACAAGCCAGATGGTTAGAACTATTAAGTACTTCGCTGAACTTTAATTCTAACTTTTCAAGGTGCGGTTCTGATGAACCGCACCTTTTTGTATATAAAAACCACGCGTTAGACGCGTGGTTCGGTCAGAATTATATAGTTGAACAGAAAAAATCCCTCGTATATACTAA
>JAFQPV010000002.1 GCA_017411585.1 Clostridia bacterium
AAAGCGAGAATGTTGGATTCCGGTTTTAGGAGCTCGCGCAGCACCGGCGAAAGCATCCAGCAGCAGATGAGAAAGCATTTAAAGTCGTACTCCGGAAAGCAGCGTTTAAAGATCTCCTTTGCGCGCGCATACGATGCGGCGCAGTTTTCCTTGTCCAGTTTGCCGCCGTAGGGGATATGCACCTTAATTGCCGTATAGCCGGACTGATACACCGGTGTCCAATCCGTTTTGGAAAGCACGGTGCGCGCGTTTTGTGCAAGTCCGGTATTTTGGTCAACGGCATAGCCTTCATACGTCGTTTCGGTTTCTTTAAAATCTGCAGCATACGCGCCATCTTCATCCATGCAGCCGTATGCGCCTAAAATATGCCCACTTCTGTGCAGCGTTGTGTTTTCCATTAAAACGCAGTATTCGCCGTTTGCGTTTTGAAAGATTCTTGCCGGGCGTTCGGAATTTTCGTGAATTTCAAAGCGCAGGCGACCGATGATAAGATGGTTTAAATAAATCGCTACACCGTAGGATTTGAAAAAGCCTTCGTCAAAGCAAGGCTTACCTGCCTTTTCCGTGCATTGGTAAAACAGAGAATCTGCCCAAAACAGACTTGCTGTCAGCACATCGTCTTCAATGCCGCGCGCTTTAAGCTCGTTCCACGAGGGGAGCAGGTGCGCCAGCACCGGGAAAATGGCAACACAGTCATAGCCAAGTGTGTTTTGCGTGCCCTCGGGCGCTTTCGGTAGCTCAAATTCCGTAAATGCGGCTTTGAAGCCCTTCTTTGTTGCAAGAATGTGGTAAAGTGTCTTTGCCAAAAGGCAGAGCGCAGGCTCATTTTGCACAAAGGGGAGTGCTTTCAAAACGGTTTCGTACGTTTTCGGCAAAAGCCCGTACTTTGTGTAAAGCGTATCTATATAATTTTCCGTCAGCCATTCGGGCACATCCGGCTCTGCAAGCGCGGATGCGTAGGCTTCATCCCAGTAGGGGGATTGGATGTTTATATGAAGTATGTCTCGGATATCGTTCATTGAAACAAACTCCTTTTGCTTTGATTTAGTTATGTTCATTCTATCATAAACAAAATAAGGCGACAATAGGAAAACTTCCGCGTTTTTTAAAATATAGTCTTAAATATTGACTATTTTTGAAAAACAAAAGCGACCTGCATGTTCAGGTCGCTTTTTGGCACCCCCGACCGGAGTCGAACCGATGACTAATCCTTAGGAGGGATTTGTTATATCCACTTAACTACGGGGGCGTACATATAAATTGTGAAAATGACACTACGGGCGTAAACCTTATATATTTTACCACGAAAAGCATTTGCCGTCAAGCGAGGGCGGGAAAGTTTTGCAGTTGAAAAGTGTCGGACTTTCTGTTATAATAAAAGTATAGAAAGCTTTGCGTGAAAAGGGGGAAATGATATGCGCAGATGGATGGCAGCAGCACTGAGCTTAATGCTTGTTTTGGCAGGGTGTGCAAAAGCACCTGCACCGGCAGAGGAAACTCCGCCGCCGGTAGTGGAAAAACCGGCAGAGGAAAAGCCGGTGGCTATGGCAGAGGATGTACAGGCGTTTTTTGACAGCTATGTGAACACAAACGAGCGTCCGGTTGCCGTGATGATTGATAATGACGATAACAACGCGCGTCCGCAGGCGGGGCTTGAGGAGGCATATCTGATTTACGAAATGGTGGTGGAGGGCGGCGCAACGCGCTTTATGGCACTCTTCCGCGATGCAGAGACGAAGAAAATCGGGCCGGTGCGTTCGTCGAGACATTACTTTTTAGACTACGCATTGGAAAATGACGTTATCTATACGCATTTTGGCTACAGTCCGAAGGCGCTTAGTGACATTCCGGCACTCGGCGTAAAAAACATCAATGGTGTTGAGGGCAGTGACAGCGGCATTTTCTGGCGCGATACAACCTATACGCGTGACTGGCACAGTGCGTTTACGAGTATGGAGAAAATCAAGGCGCGTGCAGAACAAAAAAAGTATGCATTAGAGACAGAGCATAAAAACGCGATACAGTATGCGACAAAGTATTTCACACCGGCTTCGGACAAAAAGGCGGAAAAGCCATATACTCCGACAACGCCTCCATATAGCCGTCAAGCATCCGCTCCCTCAGTTCCGAAGGATATGCCGCCCTTGCATGC
>JAFQPV010000106.1 GCA_017411585.1 Clostridia bacterium
CAACGCCGCAGCTCAGACATGGCCTATGCTCGCCAAGCTCAAGCAGAAGACTATGCTACTCGTAAAAGCAGTCAAGCTGTAAGCTGAGAATAAGAAAAGCTTCCGCGCAAAATACGCTGGGGCAGCTAAAAAGCTGCCCCTTCTCCGATATTCCTTATCTATTTATCCATTCTTCTATAATATAATCAATCAAATACTTTAATTTACTTAAGCGTTGCTGTCTAGGTGGTACACAATCTCTACTTTTTCAGTGAAAAAAAGCCCCCTCCCCATCTTTTCAAAAATGGAGAGGGAGTTTTAATATTTTGCTCAAAAAACACTTAACTTAATGACATTGGGGTACACTCTGCTTCAAAACGCTCCTCAAACTCCATAATCGTCTTTTTCACACACAGCGGTGCATACGCAGGCTTTAAAAAATAATTTGCTTCACAATTATCTCCGCCGTGTAACAGCACGGTAAAATCAGGCGCGTATTCTTCCGTTAATCGGTAGAGGATTTTCGTTTCCTCCGCCATCGGCAAAAAGGAATTATCGTGCATTAAGTTGATACCGTCATCGTTGAAATAACCGCCCAGGAAATCTGCCGCACCTTTAATCGGATGCGCTGCCTTACAGTCCGGCCAGCCGCAAAGCGCACCGTTTTCCTTCCATGTCCCCTGATCGTAGTAGCGCAAATCCTTTAAGCTTTTTCCGGCCATACTTTCAAACGGCACACGCGCGCGTCCGTCCGGATTGCAAAACGGCACAAGCATGAGATTCACTTGCGCTGCCGCTGCCTGCAAATCTGTATGCGGCATGCCTGCAAAATCCGTTCCCGTCTCCATAATTTTAATGAAATTAAGCACTGCCATACTACCTTCAAACTCAGCCCCGTGTATCCCGCCCGCCAAAAAGACGGTCGGTCTGTAGTCTTCTGCATCTTTATCTGCATAAAAAGCAGGATTTCGTGCCCCGAGTGCGCTGGAAAGATTCGCCGTTCTGCCGAGCTCGTTTTTTTTGCCGTAGAAAAACATATAGATATTTCTGCCGCCCGCCGACTGTCCGAGCATAAATACCTCTGCTTTCGTCGCCGTCTTGGCAAGCGCCTCTGCATCTGCAAGGCTTGATTTCCAATATGGTTGCATAGCTTCACCCGATTCTGAACATATCTTTATTTAAATTATACCACGCTTTTACACAAAATCCATGTATGGAAGGTACAACTTTTTTCCTTAAAATATACCATTATAACAAAAAAGCTTTAGTACATATAACGCGTTAAATTCTTGACAAAACTGCTTTTTTTTAGTACTATAAAATCAGTATGAGCAAAGAAAGGAAGACGAACTATGTACAATGCAGAAACGCTAAAAAAAGCAGTACTTGAAAATGAAGCGATTTTTGCTGAGCTTTACGGCAAGGACAACGTAAAGGCACAGCAGGAGCGTTATATAAAGGCAATCGACCGTTTTGTTGAAATCTACGGTGAAAAGGACGAGATGTATATCTTCTCTGCCCCGGGCAGAACGGAAATCTCCGGCAACCACACCGACCACAACCACGGCTGCGTTATGGCAGGCAGCGTCAACTTAGATGTCATTGCCATTGCTGCACCGACTAAGGACGGCATCATCCGCGTGCAGTCAGAAGGCTATCGCATGGATTTAGTGGACACGCGCGAGCTTGCGCCGAAGGACAAGGAAATCAATAAATCCATTTCCCTCATCCGCGGTACGGCAAACCGTTTTAAAGAGCTCGGCTTAAATATCGGCGGTTTTGATGCCTACACCATCACAAACGTGTTAAAAGGCTCCGGTCTTTCTTCGTCAGCGGCGTTCGAGGTGCTCATCGGCACAATTTTAAACGGCATCTACAACGAAGGTAGCATCTCCCCTGTTTTAATTGCGCAGATTGCGCAGTACGCAGAAAATGCATACTTCGGCAAGCCGTGCGGCTTGATGGATCAGATGGCATCGTCGGTCGGCGGTATCATCTCCATCGACTTTAAAGACAACGACAACCCGATTATCACAAAAGTAGATTTTGATTTCACAAGTGCAGGACATGCACTCTGTATTCTGGACACCGGCGGCAACCACGCGGATTTAACAAGCGAGTATGCATCTATTCCGGCAGAAATGAAAGCAATTGCGGCGCATTTCGGCAAAAAGGTACTGCGTGAGGTTTCGCTTGAAGAAATTATTGCAGCTCTGCCGGAGCTGCGCGATGCCTTTGGTGACCGCGCGGTACTTCGTGCACTCCACTTCCAGAATGAAAACATCCGCGTAGGACAGCAGGTCAAGGCGCTGACGGAAGGTGATTTCGATGAATTCTTAAATCTTTCCGTTGAGTCCGGTCTTTCTTCCTACCGTTATTTGCAAAACGTATATGCAAACATTGCACCGAAGGAGCAGGGCATCAGCCTCGCGCTGTTTATTGCAGAAAGCATTCTGCAGGGGCGCGGCGCACACCGCGTACATGGCGGCGGCTTTGGCGGTACAACGCAGAATTTCGTTCCGCTCGATATGGTGGATGAATTTAAACAGAAAACCGAAGCAGTATTTGGCGAAGGCAAGTGTCACATCTTGAATATTCGCCCGAAAGGCGGCATTCAGGTATTCTAATGCCATAGAAAACCAAAGTGGTGGAAATTTGGATGCAGTACAAGGCACAGAGACGGACACAGTACTCTCCGTACGGGTCCGTCTCTGTAACACAGTAATGCGCCAAATTTACCCACTTCAGAAAGGATAACTGTTATGAATCAATTACTTACCGCTTTAATCCATTATGGTTTAAAAAATAACCTCATCACAAAGAATGATGTACACTATGCCGCAAACCGTGTGCTGGCTCTCATCGGCGAAACCGCCTATACACCGGAAGCGCCGACCGGCGAGGTTGCAAACTATAACATTGAGCAGATTTTAAAAGGACTTACGGACATCGCCTACAAAAACGGCAAGCTCGAAGACGATTTGCTCGTGTATCACGATTTGATGAGCGCGCGCATTATGGACAATTTCACACCGCGCCCAAGCGAGCTGATTGAAAAGTTTTATCAAAAGCACGCAAAAGACCCGGAGGAAGCAACAGCATATTTTTATCATATTTCGCGCAAGAACAACTATATTATGACCGAGCGCGTGAAAAAGGACTTGCGTTGGAAAACGCAGTCTATCATTGGCGAGATTGACCTTTCCATCAACCTTTCCAAGCCGGAAAAAACACCGGAGGAGATTGCGGCTGCAAAGCTTGCACCGCCGAAGGAGACCTCGTATCCGAAGTGTCTTTTGTGCGTTGAAAATGTCGGCTACGACGGGCATATCACCCACCCGCCGCGCGCAAATCACCGTATTATTCCGGTGGAGGTGGACGGACAGGCCTGGTGTATGCAGTATTCGCCGTATGTGTACTATAACGAGCACTGCATCTTATTAAACAGCGAGCATGTACCGATGCGCATCACACAGCAGACCTTCAAGAATCTTCTGTGTTTTGTTGAAAAATTCCCGCACTACTTTATCGGCTCCAATGCGGATTTGCCGATTGTGGGCGGCTCGATTTTAACGCACGACCACTATCAGGGCGGTAACTACGAATTCCCGATGGCAAAGCGCGGCTACCGCGATACCTTCACCTTTAAAGGTTATGAGGATATTGAGGCAGGCAGCGTAGATTGGGCGCTGTCCACCATCCGTCTAAAGGGCACAGACATTGACCGCTTGGTTGAGCTCGGCGGCAAAATCTTAGATGCGTGGCGCGCATATTCGGACGAGGAAAACGACATTCTCGCCCACACCGATGCCCCGCACAACACCATCACCCCGATTGCAAGACATCGTGACGGCAAATATGAGCTCGATTTGATTTTAAGAAACAACCGCACAGACGAAGCACATCCGGACGGTATTTTCCATCCGCATAAGCAGTATCATCATATTAAGCGCGAAAACATCGGGCTTATCGAAGCGATGGGGCTTGCAGTACTTCCGGCAAGACTTGTCAAGGAGCTTGCACCGCTTGACGATGCAAAAAAGGAAGAAATTGGGCAGATTTTCGGTCACATTCTCGAAAACTGCGGCGTATTTAAGGACACCGACAAGGGCAGAGCCGGTATGCTTAGGTTTATGGAAAGTGTGCAGTAAAGATAAAAGGGAGTATTTCATATGCACAATCGTTGTATTTTTCATAAAATAGCCAAAAAGGTCGCAGCAATATGCTACGACCTTTTTGTTGTATAAAAACAATCCGCTTTCCAACGCTCAATATTTGTATCAATATATTCCCATATTTCACGATAATCCTTTTCCCCGCGAATAATATGGTCATACGAACGGCTTTGCCATATATTTTCACCATATTCCTTATTGCAAAATCGTTTAAAGGTGCCGACAAACTGAGCAATTAACGAATTCGTAGGGACCGGCGTCCCCGACGGTCCGTCACGAAATTGCCGCTCTCCGGTAATTTGAATTAACAAGTGAATATGATTCGGCATAATGACAAAATTATCAATTCTAATATTATCATAAAAATCGCGCATCCGCATAAGCTGTCTTTCGGCAATTTCCCCGTAAACGGTTAATCTGTTTTGCGGACAGTCGAGGACGCCTGTCCCTACACAAATTTCTGACAATAGTTCCTTTCTATCCCGAACACATATTGTAATAAAATAGGCACCTGGCGTATTATAATCATATCCATGCAATCTTGTCGGCTTTCGTGTTGGTAAGTTCATAATTATTTTACCTTTTCATGCCTTCATAAAATTCACTTTGCAGCTTTGCCGTTTCCGTATCCGCTTTAATCGCTTTCAAATCACGCACAAAGGCATCGATATAAATCTCAAGCATTGCCTCGCCCTGCGCCTGCGTCGCCTTAGAGGGGCACCCCGTTGTGTTGTACGGGTATTTTGCATTCCATTCGCGCAGCGTTCTTACGCGCCCGAGGTGATTGAGTCTGCCCTGCGGCTGAATCGGTTCAGCATAGGTATGCTGCTCCATTTTCACGCTCCCCGGTGCCGCCGCCATCACAAGGCTGCCTTCCCACTCGCCTGCATGGTCGCCATTTTTACCGCAAATTTCTTTGATTTTTTCTGTTTCCTCCTCCGAAAGACCGCTTGAATACATCGGAATCAGATAGATTGTATAATCCACCTCACGCCCTAAATTGGACTTTAAGAAATAATCCAGGAAGCTACTGTTGCCGCCGTGCCCGTTGAAAAGCACAATCTTTTTAAAGCCGTTTCTCGCAATCTCATCGCAGATACATTCCAAAAGCTCGAGCGTCAAACGCTGCGGCAATGCAATCGCGCCGCTATAGCAACGCGCCTCGTGGATTTGCGCAAAATGATACGGCGGAAACACCACACACGGCTCTTTTTTTGCTGCTTCCACAGCAATTTTGTGTGCAATCAGACTGTCCGTACCAAACGGCATATGCTCGCCGTGGCGCTCTAAGCACCCAATCGGCACAACACAGATTTGCTCTTCCTTTGCAAGCCGGTCAAATTCCGGTGGCGTTAATAATTCCCACTGCATAATTATGCCTCCTCAACAAATGCCTTTACCATGCGAATAGAGTTATCCGCCGCAATTTTTACAAATTCGCCGTAATCCATATGCGAGCTGTTGTCCGCTTTATCGGAAATCGAGCGAATAACCGCAAATTTTACACCATTCATCAGGCAAACGTGCGCAATACTGCCCGACTCCATTTCGCAGGCGATGCAGCCAAAGTTGTCCTGAATAAACTTCTTTCTTTCATTGCTGTTGACAAACTGGTCGCCAGTAGAAATCTTGCCGATTTGATACTGAATGCCGAGCGTCTTTGCCGCCTTCTCCAGCTTTTCCACCGTTGCCGCATCGCACGGCAGCTCAATCAAATTCAGCCCCGAAATCAGTCCGAGCGGGTCGCCGACCGGCGAGGTGTCCATATCCGTTTGAATGCTGCAGCAGCCGAGTGCGATATCGCCGATGTTTAGCGCATTCGACAACGAGCCGGCAACGCCTGTGTTGATAATGACCTCCGGCTTATAGGCAAAAATCATACACTGCGCGCAAACGGCAGCATTGACCTTGCCCACACCGCAGGTTGCGACAACGATGTCCTTCCCCAAAAGCTTACCTGTTGTATATTCAATTCCTGCATAGGTTTCCGCCTTAGTGTCTGTCATCATTTTGATGATGCCCTCGGTTTCCACCTGCATAGCGCCAATAAAACCAATCATATCTCTGTCTCCCATTATCAAAATTTTACTACAACCAACATAAAAAGTGGAAATTTGGATGTATTGCGAGGCACAGACGACGGCACAGTACTTTCCGTACGGGCCGGCGACTGTAACGAAGCAAGACGCCAAATTTACCTTTTTAGTAGTTTAGATTGTCTGCATCAACCATTTCAAGGATTTTTGCATAACGGCGGCATTCCGCTTGTGCCATAGAAAGATTCAAGGTGCGGTAGTTGCCGCATTCCTTGGCAGAGTTTCCGAAAACTGCACCTTCGTGATGAATGGTTTTATCCACGCACTCGCGCAAAACCTTCAATACCTGATGATGGTCTGCATTGCGCACCAAAAGGTAAAAACCGGTTTGACAACCCATTGCACCAAAATAAATCACATCGTCCTTGATTTCAGAATTTCGGAAATAGGTAGCGAGCATATGCTCACAGGTATGCATTGTTGAATTGTCCATCAAATCCGGCTGATTCGGCACGCGCGTGCGGATATCATAGGTCGTGATATCGCCGTCCACACGGGAAATATACAACCCCGGCTTGAGGACATTATGGTCGACTTCAAAGCTTGCAATTCTTGTAACTTCCATTTTCATCTTCCTTTTCTTGATTGTTGCAACCATTTTATCATAAAATATATAGACGTGTAAAGCAAAAAAACGTTGTAAATTCTGCTTTTTTATAGTATAATAAATTTTAGGCATATCCATGCCCTGCGTGTAGGGACGCAGAACCATTAAAAAAACTAAATATGGGCGGTGTTTTATTATGCAAAGAATGTTTGGCACAGATGGTGTTCGCGGCGTAGCGAATGCCGAGCTTACTGCGGATTTGGCTTTTGCTCTCGGTAGAGCGGGCGCTTTGGTACTGACGCAGGAATTATCTCATAAACCGACGTTGTTGGTCGGCCGTGACACACGTATTTCGGGCACAATGCTGGAAAATGCATTGTGTGCAGGTATTTGTTCCACTGGCGCAAGCGTAATTTCCCTCGGCGTGATTCCGACGCCGGCGGTTGCGTATCTTGTGCGCCACTATAAGGCGGATGCCGGCGTTATGATTTCGGCTTCACACAATCCGTTTGAATACAACGGCATTAAATTTTTCAACGCGGACGGCTATAAATTAAGCGACGCGGTGGAGGACAAAATTGAAGCAATGATTCGCGAGAACAACTACCCTACACTTCCTACAGGCGAACACGTCGGTCGTTACAGCATAAAAACAGATGCGACCGAAGATTATATCGATTTTGTCACAAGCTGCATTGACTGCCGTTTAGACGGTATGCGCATTGCAATAGACTGTGCAAACGGCGCAAACAGCGTTGCCGCACCGACTGCGCTTTCGCAACTGGGTGCAAACGTAAATGCGCTTTATAATGCGCCGGACGGCATCAACATCAATGCCGGCTGCGGCTCAACGCATATCGACGCTCTCGGCGAATATGTAAAAAACAATCCGGGCTACGATATTGGCATCGCCTTTGACGGCGACGCAGACCGCATGCTCGCTGTAGATGAGACAGGTTCTCCGCTGACCGGTGATGAGGTTATGCTCATTGTCGGCAATCATTTAAAAGAGCAGGGCCTGCTCACCAAGGACACCATTACCGCAACTGTTATGAGCAATCTCGGTTTCTTCCTGGCTGCTGAAAAACTCGGCATCCATGCCGTACAAACTGCAGTCGGTGACCGTTATGTTTTAGAAGAAATGCTCAAAGAAGGCTACGCACTCGGCGGTGAGGAATCCGGTCACATTATTTATCTGCACAAAAACACAACCGGTGACGGACTTTTGTCTGCACTTTTGCTGTTATCCGTAATGCAGCACACCGGCAAAAAGCTCTCCGAGCTGCGCAAAATCGTTACCATTCTGCCGCAGGTGCTTGTAAATGCGCGCGTGAAGAATGAAAATAAGCCGCTTTTAAAAACCAACGAGGTCATTGTAGCGGAAATTGAAAAGCTGGAAGCAGAAATGGGCGGCGAAGGTCGTGTGCTCATCCGTCCGTCCGGCACAGAACCGGTGGTTCGTGTAATGCTGGAGGGCAACGACAAGGAAGTGCTTAGGGCACGCGCACAAAAGCTAGCCGGCACAATCGAAGCACTTTTAGGCTAATTTGAAAGGTTGTTTTGTATGCTGAAAGAGGAAATTCTACGCTATATGCATACCCTGCAAAAAACCTTCGGACTGCAAATTTCCATTCACGGACCGAAGGTTATGATTGGCGAATTTTTAAACTACGGCATTCATTCCAATCCTTACTGTATGCTTGTAAAAGAAAACAAACAGCTATGGCACAAATGCCGATG
>JAFQPV010000107.1 GCA_017411585.1 Clostridia bacterium
ACCGCACTTACGCGACGGTCAAACTCTTCCAGCTCCTCCATAGAAAACGCATCCTGCAAGCTCTCCATCGGTACAGTATGCGTCACAGTTTCAAAACCGCTTAAAACCTTATCCCCGACACGTTTTGTCGGCGAATTTGCCATCGCATATTGCGGATATGCCTTTTCAAGCCCGACAAGCTCGCGCAGAAGCATATCATATTCATAGTCAGTCACGCTCGGATTGTCCAGCACATAGTATTCATGCGCGTACTGGTTTAAAAGCGTTGTCAGTTCCTCAATTCTGTTTTTCAAAGCAAACAGCCTCCCGATAAAATCTATTTAAAAGTATACCACAAATTCTCAAAAAAAGAAAGGACTTTAAAACTTTTTATCTAAAAAGTTCCAAAGTCCTCTTTACTGCTTATTTTTTCTTTTTGTACGCAAAATTTTTAAAGAAATGATAGCCTAAATCCCAGCGGCGCATCCCGGCATAATAACCAACGGCGCAGCTCGCGAGCGGCACACCGAAATACAAAATCCAATAAAACACGGAAATTGCTCCGCCTGCAGTCTTCATAAAGCCAATATATGTATATCCCCAAATACGGAACGGAAAATAGCTGAGAAAATAAGCCAACAACGTATTCGTAGAAAACGAAGCTTTATATAATACCGCAAAAAGCAAGCTGATAAAGAACAATCCAATGTAAAGCACTATACCTTTACACATATATGGCTTTTCCTGAACATAAGATTTCGTATCGCGCTCACCGACCTTGTACAGCTTCGAATACATATAGATTACATACCCACCCGTCATAAATATCGATGCCAGAATCTCTGCTATGCGATAGTTTGCCATCAAAAGACCAAACGCAATAAAACCAATTGCCATAAACATCGCTTGACCAAGCAGGTGCCACCAGATTACTTTAGCGGATAGCTTTAAATAATATTTTACCACACTGTCTCACCTCATTTGTCTGATTAGCTATATTTTATCATAAATATGTCCGCATTGCAATCTTTACTTGATTTTAAAGAACCGCAAACGAAGCGCATTGAGCACAACGCTGACAGAACTCATACTCATCGCAGCTGAAGCAATCATCGGATTGAGCAGAATACCAAACGGCACAAACAGCGCACCTGCCGCAAGCGGAATACCTATAGAATTATAGAAAAACGCCCAAAAAAGGTTTAATCGGATATTATTCATAACGGCTTTGCTTAAGCGGATTGCATACACAAGCTCCATAAGTGAGTTTTTCATCAAAACGATATCCGCCGATGCAATGGCAATGTCCGTTCCGGCACCAATGGCAACGCCGACATCCGCAGCCGCCAAAGCCGGTGCATCATTAATACCGTCACCCACCATAATGGTCGTGCCGTATTTCTGCTTTAAATTCTGTACGTGCCGCTCTTTATCCTCCGGCAGTACCTCACAAATCGCCTCTGAAAGTTGCACTTTCTTGCGCATAGACTCACCGGCTGCCTTACTGTCACCGGTCAGCATAACTACGTGACAGCCGAGCTTTTCAAGCTCAGCAATCGCGCGTGCACTGTCTGACTTCACAGCATCACTGACACCGATAACACCGATCATTTTGTCATCATAGGCAAAATACAGACAAGTATTGCCTTCAGCCTCAAACTGTTTTGCAGATTGAATATATTCTTCATCTATTTGACAATAGCTTTCAATAAATTTTCGATTACCACCGACAACCGTTTTTCCGTCAATGGTTGCTCGAATGCCCTTACCGTTAATGTTTTCAAAATTTTCCGGATCACAAAGCTCAATATCCTCTAACACTGCGCGGTTCACAATCGCCTGTGCAAGCGGGTGCGACGAAAGCTTTTCCGCCGATGCAGCAATCGCCAAAAGCATTTTTTCATCCCGCGCCGCAATATGCATCACTTCCGGTCTGCCCTTGGTAATTGTGCCCGTCTTATCGAGGGCAACTGCTTTTACAGAACTCATCAACTCCAGTGCCTGCGCGCTTTTTACCAAAACACCATTCTGCGCACCTTTGCCGACACCTGCCATAATCGCCACCGGTGTTGCAAGTCCGAGCGCACACGGGCAAGAAATCACAAGCACCGATACCGCACAGTTAAATGCGTGCTGCAATGGATAACCAAGCGCAAGCCAAACGAGGCACGTTACAGCTGCAATACTGATAACCACCGGCACAAAAATACCACTGACCTTATCTGCAAGTCTTGCAACCGGCGCCTTAGTAGAAACAGCCTGCTCCACCAATTCAATAATCTTAGCAACCGTTGTTTCTGCGCCGACCTTCGTTACGCGGAATTGTACATATCCACCGGCAAGTGTTGTAGCAGATACAACAGTGTCCCCTTCCGTTTTTTCTACCGGCATACTTTCCCCGGTCACACTTGATTCGTCAAACGCACCGTTACCATGTACAATCATACCATCCACAGGCGCAGTTTGCCCGGCCTTTAAAACAACAATGTCACCGGCTTGGATATCGCAAACATCCACTTCTTTTTCTTTTCCGTCTACCAAAACCGTTGCAACATCCGGTGTTAAATCCATTAGCTTTACAACTGCTTCACCGGTTTTGCGCTTTGACATACTTTCTAAAAACTTACCCAGTGTAATCAATGTCAGAATCATCGCTGCTGACTCAAAATACAAATTATGCAAATAGCTTTCTACTGTCTGCATATCCCCGGCTTTGTAGCCAATGTATATAAAATACAGCGCTACGAGACCATATACCACCGATGCTGTTGCCCCGATAGCAATCAAAGAATTCATATCCGGTGTACGATTAAATAATTTCGTATAACCCGAGCTAAAATAATGCCAGTTAACAACCAATACCGGAATAAGAAGTACAAGCTGGAAGGTCACATTGCCAATACCGTGCAAAAACGGCGGTAGCGGCAAGTGCATCATATGCGCCATCGCAATATACATTAGCGGAAGCATAAACAGAAGTGAAGTAAAAAACTGTCGTTTTAACGCTCGAACGTGTTTATCCGCTTCACTTTCGCGCTTTTCACCTTCCACGTACGGCTGCGCACCGAAGCCGGCATTCGTAACCGTCTGAATAATCCCTTCCGGCTTTAATTGCCGTTCATCATAATCGACTGTCATAATGCCGCTGATTAAGTTAACATTTACCTCGTAAACGCCGTCTAACCTGCGCACACATTTATCCACGTGCGCACTGCAAGCAGCGCACTCCATACCGGATACTACAAAACGACCTCTCATCAATGATCACCATCCCTTTTAGCAAGTATCAATCGCATTGAATTCAATATCGCAATCACAGATACACCGACATCCGCAAAAACTGCCTCCCACATACCCGCAATGCCAATTGAACCTAAAATTAATACAATGAATTTTACGCCGATAGCAAACACAATGTTTTGTTTAACGATACGCATCGTTTGTTTGCTGATTTTAACAACATCCGACACGCCGCACAGCGTGTCATCCAAAAGAACAACATCCGCTGCTTCAATCGCGACATCCGAGCCCATCGCTCCCATCGCAATGCCGACATCCGCACGTCCGAGCACCGGCGCATCGTTAATGCCGTCACCGACAAAGGCAACAACGCCATCCGGCAAGTAACCTTCTATTTTTTCAACCTTATCTGTCGGAAGTAAGCCAGCTTCAACGGCGTCCACGCCCAAACGCTGCAATGTATCTTTAGCATTTTCAGCATGATCACCCGTTAATACGGCGATGCGCTTTACACCTGATTCGCGCAACGCAGCAATCGTTTGCTCCGCATTTTCACGCAGTGTATCCTCAAGTTCAATCCTGCCTGCAAAAACATTCTCCAATGCGACGTAAACGCATGTCGCCGTCGACTTTTCCGGCAATGCCGCAACGCCGTGCAGTTCCATTAGCTTTCTGCTTCCGCAAAGAATAGTTTTGCCGTCCACAACTGCGCTTACGCCAAGTCCTGAAATTTCTTCAAAGGTCTCTATCGCAATATCACTGCACGCATACTGTGCAAGTGCGAGTGCAAGCTTGTGCGCACTGCATTTTTCAACACTGCCGGCAAGACGCAACAATTCACTTTCCTCTAAACCATTTGTCAATACATTTCGTACAGAAAACTTACCGCTTGTCAGTGTACCTGTTTTATCAAACGCAAAGGTCTGCACACGTGACAAAAGCTCTATATAATTGCTTCCCTTAATCAAGATACCGTAGCGCGAAGCCTTGCCGATGCCGCCAAAGAAACCGAGCGGCACAGAAATCACAAGCGCGCACGGACATGAAACAACTAAAAATACAAATGCTCTGTGCAACCAAAGCGAAGCTTGTGAAAAACCGCCTATACACAAAGGCACAATTGCAATCAAAGCCGCCAACGCAACAACAATCGGCGTATATACCTTTGCAAATTTGGTAATAAAGTGCTCTGTTTTTGCTTTTTTCATTGTGGCATTTTCAACCATCTCCAAAATCTTACAAATGGTAGAATCAGAAAATACCTTATTTGCACGAAATTTGATACTTCCGTTCAAATTCACAAATCCGCTGATCACTTCATCCCCTGCGCCATATTCGCGCGGCGCACTTTCGCCCGTAATTGCAGAAGTGTCCATTGCGGCAAAGCCCTCAATGATTTCACCGTCAATTGCAACCTTTTCGCCAGGTTTGACGATGATTTCATCGCCGATTTGCACCTCATCCGGCTCCACGACAACTTCTTTACCGTCACGAAGGACAGTGACACTGTCCGGCATTTTTTCTAAAAGCGCCGTAATGGAGCGGCGCGAGCGAGCAACAGCTACGTTTTCAAACAACACGCCGACCTTATAGAAGAGCATAACAAAAATACCCTCGTGTACCTCACCGGTAAACATCGCACCGATAGATGCTATGGACATTAAAAAGTTTTCATCAAGTGCGCGTCCTTTCAAAAGCTTACGCAGCGCCGTCATCACCACATCATATCCGGCAACTAAATAGGCCAGACATGAAAATATCCAAAACAATATGCGGTTTTGTCCCACCAGCAATGACAGCACAAACATAAGAGCCGAGACACCTATCCTATATACTGTAATCTTGTTTTTCCGTGTCATAGCTTCTCCTTAAAACGTTAGTACGCAGTCCGGCTCAACCTTTTTGATAATCTTCTTCGCCTGCTTTAATACAGCGTCAATTTGTGTATCATCAGCATCCAGAACGAATTTTTGTGTAATAAAGCTGATGTTAACCTCATTTACACCATCAAGCTTTGCAATTTTTTCCTGAATCTCCGCTGCGCAGTGCGCACAGCAAAGATTTTCAATTTTCCCCGTTTTTTTCATAATCCCTTCACTCCTCTATATGCTCCATACCTTCACCGAGAATCGTACGTACATGTCCGTCAGCCAAAGCATAAATAACCTGCTTTCCTTCTTTACGATACTTAACAAGGCGGGCACTTTTCAAAACGCGCAATTGATGCGAAATTGCACTGTGTGTCATATTCAAAAGCTCTGCGATATCACAAACGCACATCTCGCTTTCAAATAAGGCATACAAAATCTTGATTCTTGTCGAATCGCCAAACACTTTAAAGAGCTCTGCTAAATCATACAAAAGCTCTTCTGCAGGCATCTGCTCCGAAACCTGCGCAACAATACTTTCATGCACCTGCCCGTCACAGCATAACTGTAAATCTTTATTCATGTGCCACCTCCATAATTAACATATGAACAATTGTACATATGTTAATTATATCATAAGTATTATCTTTGTCAATGGTTTGTATAAAAAAAGCATGCAGAATTTTTCTGCATGCTCATTCATTTATTTTGCACGGCTTTGTGCCTTCAAGCGCAAGGTTGTATCCAAAATACGCTTTCTGATTCTGTACTTAAGCGGAGTCACTTCCAAAAGCTCATCTTCACCCAAAAATTCAATTGCTTCTTCCAAACTCAAATTCTTCGGCGGCACAAGCTTTAAGGCATCATCACTGCCGGAGGCACGCGTGTTCGTCAGCTGCTTTTTCTTGCATACATTAACGCTGATATCCTCTAATTTTGGCGATGCACCAACCACCATACCTTCATAAACCGGCTCACCGGCGCCGATAAACAGCGCGCCTCTGCCCTGCGCATTAAACAAGCCGTAGGTTACCGCTTCGCCGGTTTCATATGCAATCAGTGAGCCGGTAAAACGTCTTGTAATTTCGCCCTTGTGTGGCTGATATCCGTAAAATACAGTATTTAAGATACCCTCACCGCGTGTATCCGTCATAAACTCACTGCGATAGCCAAACAAACCGCGCGCCGGAATTAAGTATTCTATGCGCATTCTGGTGCCGATTGGCGACATATGCTGCAGCTCACCTTTGCGAGAACCCATTTTCTCCATAACCGAACCGACACATTCCTCCGGCACGTCCACCAAAAGGCGTTCAATCGGCTCGTGCATCTTGCCGTCAATTTCCTTGAGCAAAACACGCGGTGTGCTCACCGCAAATTCATATCCTTCACGGCGCATCGTCTCAATTAAGATGGACAGATGCATTTCGCCTCTGCCGGAGACAACAAACGAATCCGTGGTTTCGCCATCCTTTACACGTAAAGATACATCCTTCAAAAGCTCTCTGTAAAGTCTGTCTCGAAGCTGACGGGATGTGACAAACTTA
>JAFQPV010000108.1 GCA_017411585.1 Clostridia bacterium
AAGGAAGCCATTGGTGCGCCTTGTATGGTGTCTGCTTTTGCGAATGATTATATTGGCTATGTGCCTACGCCGGATTGCATGAAAGAGGGCGTGTATGAAGCGCGCCTTGCGCCCACAAGTGGGCTTGCACCTGAAACTGGTGATGTCATAACAGATACAGTTATTTTTCTCGCGAATAAACTTTAATACTGAAAAATTTTCTGCGAAATGAGGAAGTAAGATGAAAGCGATTATCAATGCAAAGGTAGTTTTAGAGAACGGTATTATTTGGGACGGCGTGATTTTAACCGAGGGCGATAGAATTGCCCGGGTCGGCAATGCACGCGAGACGGAAATCCCCGCAGATGCCGAGAAAATAGATGCAAAGGGCGCATATGTCGGCCCGGGACTTTTCGATATTCATGTGCATAGCGGTGATAAAGCGACAACCTTTGCCGATCCGCAGGGTGCGGCAGATTATTTTGTAAAACACGGTACAACCAGCTTTTTGGCAACGCCGTCCTACGGCAGAAATTTTGATGAATTTATGGAAGCGTTTAAAAATGTGAATGCATCGCTCGGCAAGGTGAAGGGGCTGCGCGGTATCTATGCTGAAGGCCCATACACCAATCCAAAGTACGGCGCAGGCGCGGCGAGAAATCCGTGGCGTCATCCGATGACGGAGTCGGAGTATAAGGCGCTGGTGGATGCTGCCGGCACGGGCATACGCGTGTGGACAATCGCGCCGGAGCGCGAAGGCTTAGAGCCGTTCTTGGATTACGCAAGACAGGTCAACCCGAATGTTGTATTTGCACTCGGGCACAGTGAAGCAACCCCAATGCAGGTGCGTGCGCTCGGCAAAAACCGTCCGATGATTATGACGCATACCTTTAATGCAACAGGGCGTCAGACCTGCGATAGCGGCGGTATACGCGGCTACGGTCCGGACGAGTATTGCCTGAAAACACCGGAAATGTATGCAGAGCTGATTTCGGATTCTGCCGGTAAGCATGTGCATCCGGAATTGCAGCAGCTGCTTTTGTTCTGCAAGACTGCAGAAAAGATTATTTTGACTACAGACCGCGGTACCTCGGCGGCCGGCAAGGTGGAGACCAGGCCGGAGTATATGCAGTATCCCGATCTCAATTTCGGTCCGAACGGTGAGCTTGGCGGCAGTCGACTCACGATGGATCAATGCTGCCGTAATATGATGGCGGCAACCGGCGCAAGCATTGCGCAGGTGTTTAGAATGGCATCGGGCAATCCGGCGCGCGCGACAGGGCTGTTTGAAGAAATCGGCTCGATTACCGCAGGCAAGCAGGCAGACCTTGCATTTGTTGACGATAAATTTAATGTGCTTAAGGTTATGCAGGCAGGCGAAATGGTAGAAATATAAGATTAAAAAAGCGACTTGCGGACATTGTCCGATGTAAGTCGCTTTTTGTTTGGTGAGAACGATGTGATTTTATTGTCTTTAATTTTAGTCTCTATCCTATATAAGTGTTGATGAAGAAAAATATACATTATTTAATGCTATTTATGCATAACAAGATGACAAATGAGCAAAAACATGCTATAATATTGTCAGTAATTGGAACTTTTTACTATTTTATAGTCTATTATAGAAAGAGTTACACAAATAAGAATTTGTAGCGAGGTGGTATCATATGTCCAGAACAGAAGTCGTAACAATAACCAATATGTGTATGATATACGATGGAAATAGGGTTTTGGTGCTAGATAAAATAGATGATGATTATTGTGGACTCCAATTTCCTGGAGGTCATGTTGAAAAAGGAGAATCCTTTACCGATGCGGTAATTCGTGAGGTATTTGAAGAAACAGGATTAAAAATTTCTTCTCCTGAATTATGTGGAATAAAAGATTGGTCAAATGATGATGGTTCAAGATATATGGTTTTATTCTATAAAACCAATAAATTTGAGGGTCAATTAACTTCGTCTGATGAAGGTGAAATTCGTTGGATTGAGTTAGATGAGATGAAGAAAGCAAAATTGGCAGAAGGAATGGATAAAATGCTGGAAGTTTTCTTGAACGAAAATTTGAGTGAGTATTTTTTCTATAAAGAAAATAACAAATGGATAGATGTGTTGAAATAACAAATTCCAATTTGACAAAGGAGTGTGATTGTATGAAAAGAATGAATACTATCTTAAACACCATTATAGGTGCTTTTGTGGGTGTATTTATTGGGCATGGAGTTTATGTTGTTTGGAACTTCAAAACTCGCCCCGAACTGTATGCTATGCAATCTGCACCTTGGTACACAAGCATTTTGGTGTATGGAGCATTTACCATTGTTGTGTTGCTG
>JAFQPV010000109.1 GCA_017411585.1 Clostridia bacterium
ATAGGCATCGCTCATATCTATGGTAACAATGCCGTTTTCATATGTCATTTCGCCTTTGAATTCTGCGCCCGGCGACTGGTATTTTCCATCGATAATCGGTACGCTGTGCCCGCGCGAGCAGGTGCTTAAATAGCTGTAGCGCGTAGCTTTGGCAAAATACCCCTTCACATACTCCCCTGCGCCCAGGTCGCACAAAATCTGCTCACCGCCCACGGCAAAAATGAAACTGCCGATATCGTTATGGTTGTGCGGCTCATCGTTTGTACCTGCCTTTGCAGCAAAACCATAGTCGTTCGTGCGTTTCATAAACCAGCCTGCCTGCGGGCTGTAGTGCTCATAGGCTGCCGGCGCAGCTTCCTTCTGCACCGGCAAATATAAAAACGCATCAAAATATCTGCACCAACGCGCACAGCCGTCCAGAATTTCATAGGTTTCCGGCTGCGGAATGTACATATCGGGATAGTGCTTTTGCAGCACACCGTAAATCGTCGGACTGGTTAAAAGGCAGTCGCCGCCGCTGTCCGAAAAATTCACCCGCAAGCCGCCGAGATTTGTAATTTTCTCAAAATCAGCAATTCTGCGCACCTTTTCGCGCACAAAATAGTTCTCTTTTCCATCCGTATAATCATATAAATGCTGGGCATAAGCCACAAAAAAGCCGAAGCCGTAAATCCAATAGCTTCCGCCCTCATAACAGATACCATCATCAGAAAAGCCGTCAATAAACAGCTCAATCGTCGCCTGCAGGCGGGGTTTCACCGCCGCAAATCGCTCCGGCGCCATATACATATAAACTACAGACACGCTACCGGCGCAGACCGCCGCCCAGTTGGAATTTACCTTTTCCCAGTCATATATGCGTATTTCAAAGCTGTCAATAATTCTACGCTGTATTCCCTCACACACACGCTTATATACACGTGGGTTTATTCTATCTGCAAGCACCGTCACGATTTCGGAGAGTGCATAACCCGTTTCCGAGGCGAACAAGTCAATATCTGTCCGCTCATCTTCTGCCCACGCAATGTGTGCTGGCAAAGACCACGTGTATTCGTCGCAAATTGCCCAGATAATTTCCTCTAAGCTTTCCATATATTCCCGGTTTTCCGGAAAAATCATCGAAAGCAACGCGCATACATTGAGTCGTTTTCTTTTCCGGAAATACGGTCTTTGAAATTCGGCACGGTCGCCCGTAACATTAAACAAATTAAACTTTGCAAACGAATCCGCCAAAATCGGCTCTGCCTTGTATTCTGCATACAAGCGGAGTGCCTCATCGACATATGGCTTATACGCCGCATCTGTGCGCACCCTTTCCCAAAATTCCGGTTTCGTTGCATTCAGATGCATCGCTTTATGCATAAAGCACCTATCTCCTTTATAAAATCTCTGCTTTCAGTTCAAAAGCAAGCTTATTCTCCGGCTCTGTTTCAAAATCTATCAGATATACCTCTCTTTTCACAGCAAAGTGATCGAAAAAGCCTTCTTCCGTTACCTTGACATGCCAACCATCGCTTGCAGTCAAGCGCAGATTTTCAATCCAAACGCCGTCCGCTTTCACCTCAGGCTTGATCATACTCACGAAGCGCTCGGTTACACATACCTTGCCGCTCTGCTTTTCAAAAGCATCGTTCAGCACAACACCGTTTTCTTCAAACGTGAACGCACGCACTCCGCGCACATCTGTTTCATAGGCGTTGCCGAATTCTATTGTGACGCAATCGTTTTCCAGCTGCATCGTTCCGTTATATTCTGCGCCGTACGACTGATATTTTCCGTCGATGATTGGCACACTGTGTCCACGCGAACAGTTGCACAAATAGCCGTAGCGCGTCTCTTTTGCAAAATAACCGCTTACATATTCGCCTGCGCCCATATCGCACAAAAGCTGCTTGCCACCGGCAGCAAAAATAAAGTTGCCGACATCGTTGTGGTTGTGTGGCTCATCGTTTGTACCTGCCTTTGCCGCAAAGCCATACTTTTCCGTGCGTCTTGTGCACAAGCCTGCCTCTGCACTGAAGCGCTCATAGTCCGTACTTGCAGTCTTTTTATTTTTCGGTAGATACACAAACGCATCAAATACACGTCCCCACCGTGCACAAGGGTCAAAAATCTCATAAAACTTCTCATCCGGCACAATAATATCATCATAATGCTGCTGCAGCACGCCATAAATCGCCGGGCTTACAGTATGTGTGTCACCTGCGGTATCTGCAAAGCTCACCGCAACGCCGCCCAAATCCGCCATCTGCTGAAATGCACCGATATTATGTACCTTTTCACGAGCAAAATAGTTTTCTTTACCACCTGTAAATTCATACAAACGCTGTGCATATGCAACAAAGAAACCGAATCCGTATTCCCAGTATTCAATGCCCTCATAACATATGCCGTCCTCAGAATATCCCGAAAGAAAACCCTCAATCGTCGCCTGCAGGCGCGGCTTGACTGCCGCATAGCGCTCCGGCGCCATATACATATAAATAATAGACACACTACCGGCACAAACTGCCGCCCAGTTGTGCGTACACTTTTCCCAATCATACACACGCAATTCAAAGCTTTCGATAATTCTGCGCTGTATTTCCTCACACACACGCTTGTGTACGCGCGGATTCAGTCTGTCTTTTAAAATGGTTACAATCTCCGAAAGGGCATAGCCTGTTTCCGATGCAAACAAGTCCACATCCGTGCGCTCATCCTCTGCCCACGAAATATGCGCCGGCAGTGACCACGTATATTCATCGCAAATTGCCCAGATGATGTCCTCCAACATTTCCAGATACGCTGGCTCATCCGGATAAATCATCGAAAGCATTGCGCTAACCACCAGTCGCTGACGTTTATGAAAGTACGCCGCCTGAAAAACATTTCGGTTGCCGCACGCACGAAACATATCGAACAATTTAAAGCTGTCCGCCAAAATCGGCTCAGCTGCATGCACCTTATACTTTCCCAAAAGCTCATCTACAAACGGCTTATACGCTACACTTGTGCGCACTTCGTTCCAAAATGTGCTATCATACGCCTTTGTATACATAATGTTACTCATCTTCCGTCACTCCCAGCAAAATCTCGTCCGTCTCCATCATTTTTTCCAAGTCTTCCTCCGTCATCGCCATAATCTGCGCATCGCGGCCGCAGGCTTCGCAGAAAATATGCACACGGTCATTTAATATATCAAATAAAATTTCATGGCTGCCGCACGGACAGTTTACGCGGTCTGTCTTAGACAGCAAATACAGCTTGTCCACAATCGCAAACATCACACGCTCATTATCCGGTCCAGGATATTCATCGTCCTGCTCGGCGATAAAATCCGCCTCCAGCTCGCCTAAAATATCCATCATCTCGTCGTCAAATGCACTTTGCTCTTTTTTTGCACTTTCCTCGTCGCCGATGCACAGAATGCCAAAACCCGTCACCGGACAGCGATAACTTGTCAGCTTCTGTCCCCAAAAAAACTTCTGATTTGCCGTAAAGCTGTGCCACTCCATACACGCAACGCATAAAACACTGAAAAGCAGCTTATCTGCCTTGCGCGCAATGCGCACACATACACTGCCGCAGTGTTCACATTTTACCTCCAGCTCTCCCTTGCCGGACAGTTCAAAAATGCTCATTTGTTTTCCGCTGCCGAGTCCACACGTCGGACAGCGAAAGGTGATATATTTTTCGTGATTGATAACCATAAAAAGTACCCCGCTCTTTTTCTTATTGCTATTTTAGCACACTGCAAATGCAAAGTAAACACCTGCAGATACAAAAATTTCGTCTTTTTATTGACAAAAAACTTTGTACAGGCGTATAATAATATGTGCATGTAATGCAAAATCTATCAAGGAGGTAAACACACCATGGACGCAGGCCCTGGCGATAGTCGACAATTGAAAATTTTATGCAGTTGCCTGCGCGGTATGTGTGTACCTGCCTTTTAAACAAGGCTTAGACAGACCATACCTCATTTTTTCGTATGCAGCTGCGGAAAGTGAGGTATTTTTATGCTCAGTATTTACAGAACGGATGACGAAAGAATCAATGCGTATACCGAGTTTGTGGATGACTGCTGGATTCATTTAACTGCGCCGAATGCGCAGGAGCTAAAGTGGGTTATGGAGCACACCGGCGTTGAAGCGGATTTTCTGCGTGCCTCGTTGGACGAAGAAGAGCGCTCGCGTATTGAAAAGGAAGACGAACAAACGCTCATCGTCGTAGACACCGCGCTTTTAGATGCGCCGGACGGCGATGCCGACGTAACGACATTACCGCTCGGCATTGTGCTGTTGGAAAACTGTATCATCACCGTTTGCTTAAAGGACACACCGCTGATGAACGATTTTGAAAACGGTATCGTGCGCGGATTTTCCACAAAAAAGCGCAGTCGATTTGTATTGCAGATGCTTTACCGCAATGCGGCAAGGTTTCTGCACTTATTGCGCAGAATTGACAAACGCAGCAGCGATTTGGAAAATGAACTGCACAAAACCATGAAAAACAAAGAGCTGATTTCTATGCTCAAGCTGGAAAAAAGCTTAGTCTACATTTCCACATCCTTAAAGGGCAACGAGGTCGTGCTTGAACGTCTTTTGCGCATGAGCTTTATCCGCAAATATCCCGATGATACGGATTTGCTCGAAGATGTTATTATTGAAAATAAGCAGGCAATGGAAATGTGTACCATCTACCGCGATATTCTTTCCGGTACAATGAACGCGTTTGCCTCGGTCATTTCCAACAACTTAAACGTGTTTATGAAGGTGCTGACCATCATCACGGTTATTTTAACCATACCAACGTTAATTGCAAGCTTATGGGGCATGAATGTGCCTGTACCGCTCGAAGGCAATCCATACGGCTTTTGGATTGTTCTCGGCATTTCGGTTGTTTTAAGTCTGGTCGCAACCGTTTATATGAAAATCAAAAAGATGTTTTAATAAAGCGGCGTCCGCAAATGCGGATGCCGCTTTCCTTATTCGTACAAAATTATAAATTGCAGTTGAATTTTATACAAAACTATACTATAATTGCCTTGAGGTGAGTCACATGTGGATTACAACCAGAGAATTCGAAAGCTTGAAGCCTATCTATGTTTTTCATAAACAGCTCGACAAAAAGGAAATCGAGCCTTCTGCGTATTGCAATGTTCATACGCATTTTATAAAAGACTTCGATGCAACGACGGACAAATCATACACAATCAGCATATCCGCAGATGATTATTATAAGCTCTATGTCAACGGCAAATTCGTTTGCCAGGGTCCTGCCCCGGCATATCTCTCTAATTATAAAT
>JAFQPV010000110.1 GCA_017411585.1 Clostridia bacterium
GATTCCGAAAAAGTTTAAGGATTTGCGGGGAAAACGGGCGATTCGTGAATCGCCCCTACGGTGTTTATTGGAACTTGCATACAAAACAAAAAAGCACCGACCAAAGTCGATGCTTTTTATGGTACACGCACACGTCTTCGAACCGTGGACACCCTGATTAAGAGTCTTATTTTATCAAGGTTTCGCAGATGCGCGATGCTTTATTTTCGTTGGTATTATGCGTTTTCTTTATTCGCATACCTTCGCTGTTGCGTGTGAAATTTCGCCTGTTGTGTGTAATAAAGTGTGAAATGCGCGGTCTGCCCTGCAGATGATTTGTGCATCTGCCGCCGCTCTGTCGGCTCACACTCGATACCGCTTGCGTGTTGCGCGTGTGTATGCGCGTGCGCGCGTATATAATATATTATTTATTATATTATATATTAAACTACTTGTATTATAGTTTAGCTATATATTATAATTATGCTATTTATAACAATTATAAAATTAATTTGTTAATTGATTATATAACTATGCTAAATATAGTATTGCCTTATAGTTTAAATAATACTGTGTTGTATTAAAATATAGCTTTTAAAATTAAAATATATAGTCTCTCTTTTTTACTTTTATTCTCTTTTTGCTTCTTTTTCTCTGTTTTTCGTTTTTTCTCTACGACACACGAAGGTGTCTTACTCTGTTCTATCGGCTCACGCTTGCCAGAGCGTGTTCTGGAAGATGGTGCAGCGGCGTACCGTGCGCGCTGATGGGCGCGCGTGTTGCATATTGTAGCGCATTTTTGCGCGCGTTGTTAAAACTGCACAAAAGGGCAACGGTGAATATTTATGCACGCAGAACAACGAAAAAACAGTGCTTTTTCGAGTGCGTAAATGCTGTGTATATGTGCGGCGTTGTCGGTATGTTCCGGCTGTGTACACGGTCGCACGGTGGGTGTGCTGTTTTCGCTGATGCTACGCGGTTTGCGCGCGGTCTGCGGTCGGTATATCCTCGCGCTGTTTTGGCGCAAAACAAGGGCGGTTTTTGATGCGATAACGCTATGTAACATATCTTGTTAAACTGTTACCTAAACCCAAAAGGTGCAAAGTTGCATTGCCGCGCTGTTCTTTCGTTACGCCTCGGTCTTAGATGCAACAAAAACTCGTTATGTTACTATGTTTTTTGCATATTCATTCGCATTTTTGAACGGTTTTGCATTTTCGCGGCGCGTGGCTCAAAGAGAAGAGCGTGCAAAGAGCACCTACCTTTCGGCGGTGCTCTTTGAGTGTTCGGCTTTAGTTTATTTCGTTTTTAATTTCTCTGCCTATCAACTGGAAAAGAAGCTGTGCTGCGGTTCTGAAACCTACGCAAAATGCATCTATTTGCGTAGCGCATATCAAGTCATTTTGTGCGCTCTCTATTTCGCAGTATCTCTCGTGGTCTTTTTCAAGCATCGATTCCATTATAGCATCAAGTTTCTTCCTTTGTGGCGCGCATTGCGAAAATGGATTTTTGTCCAAATCTGCATCTGCAACCGCTTTGTAAATTTCAAGTACTAAATCTTTTGAACTCATTTTTTGCGCTCCTTTTTTTATACTTTTGCGGGTGGATATGGTAAGGATGAGAATCCCCGGTGATGCCGCACCGTGTCTTTTACTCTCCAATCACAGAAAGATATTTGTTGACGCTCGGTCTTGACAAGCCGCTGATGTTTGCAAAATCGGTCTTGTTTATCTTCTGCGCTTGGTACAAGGGCAAATACTTGTAAAACGCTTCGGGGATGCTCTCGCGCGCTGTGCGCGGTCTGCCGATTGCCTTACCCTTTGCGCGTGCGTTTTCCATACCGGATTTAACGCGCGAGCGTATCATAGACAGTTCAAGCTCCGCAAAAACGCCTGCAATTTGCAAAAATGCTTTTGTCATTGCATCCATGTTGCCGTCCGTGCAGTCTACCGTGATACTGTTTGCAATAACAAGCTTGATTTGCTTGCGCTCTGCAAGTTCGATAATATCACATAGCTGTTTTGTGCTTCTCGCCAGTCTTGAAACCTCAAGCGTGATAATTTCATCACCGGCGCGCACGGTGTCGAGTAGCTTTTCCAGTTCCTTTTTGTGTGCAGCATCACCGTGTTCAAATTCAAGGATAACAAGCTCCGCGCCGTGTTCCTTTAGTTCGCGCTCTTGCCTTGTTATGTCTTGCTTTGTTTCGTTGGTACTGCATCTGCCATAGCCGTATTTCATTGCTTTGCAACTCCTTTTCTTTTGGTCTATGTATATAGTATAATACAAAAAGTTGATATTGTCAACTGTTTTATTGATATTTTTTCAACTATTTTTTATTTCATAAATTTTTAAATTGACAATGTCAATTTTTAGCGTATACTTTTTGTATAACACGAAGGGAGTTGTTGATACATGGCTTTGAGTGACAGAATTAGAATTTTGCTTATTAAGCGCGGGAATATATCCGAGGCAGAGCTTGCGCGCAGGCTTTCTGTCAGTCCGCAAAATCTTAACAAAAAGATGAAGCGCGATAATTTCACCGAAAAAGATTTAAAGGAGATTGCTGCCGCGCTCGATTGCACATATGAGGTCACATTCACAATGAATGACACTGGCGAAAAAATCTAACACAACACACAAGCGGCAGAGTGATACGCTCGCCGCTTTTTTTGTCCGGCGGATGCACGCGGCGGCGTAAACAAAAGGGTGTTTTCTTTTCTTTTACGCTTTTGATGGTGTTTTCTGCCGTTTTTATGTCTGTTTTCGGCGCATCTGCGGCGTGGTGCAAGTGTAAACAAAAACAAATGTTTTCTTTTACGCGCTCGGCACGATAGGCGGCAAAGGATAAAAAAGAGGTTGACAGCAAACGCACATTCGGCTATAATAAGCCTTGTCATACGGCAAGCGCGCCTTTGGATGTTCCAGCATCCGGGGCGCATTTTTATTTCTGCACGGACACACAAAAAAATATCACCACTCAACAAAGTGGTGATATAAAACCTCTTGCATGTAATTATTCTTGTGTTTCTATGGGAACGACCGCAAGCGTCTTTCCTAATGGTGCGAGTATTTTCAAAACCGTCGCGAGCTGTGGGCAAGCCGTGCCGCTTTCCATTCTTGCGATTATCGGTTGCCGTACGCCGCTGATTTCTTCGAGCTTCTTTTGGCTGATGCCGCGTTCTTGTCTTGCTTTGATAATTTCGCCAATAAGGGCAACGCGCAAGTCGCTTTCCAGTTTTTCTTCCGGTGTTAAAACATTGTCGAGGAATTCAAGTGCATCACCGCCGAGCGCATTCGCGCCGCGCGCTTTTACATCGGCTATATTCTCGTTTGCTTGCTCTATGGCTTTTGTATATGCTTTTTCTGCTTTCATTGTTGTTTGCTCCTCTCTTTATGGTCTTGCATCAATCTCTTTGCGTTGTCTATCTCTCTCGTTGGTGTTTTCTGTGTCTTTTTGATAAAGTGTGATAATAATACATATTGCTCACCATCATAGCAAAAGAACATTATGCGGTTGCGCAGTGGTCGCAGTTCCCACAAATCGCCGTCTATATGCTTGATATACGGCTCACCTGCGCGCGTGCCGTATTCTGCAAGTATTTTAATATATTCTCTGATTTTGTTTAAATTTATGCGACTGTCCTTGTCTGTTCGTGCGGCAAGACTTGTCAAATACTCCTTGACTGGCTCATTGCCGTTTTTGTCCTTGTAAAACTTTACTGAATACACGCCGTATTATTCCCCCTTTCGTTTATTATTATAACTTAAAAGTTATTGTTTGTCAATAACTTTTTCGTTATTAAAACACTTTTTTTACGATACGATGTTGCCGCCGCTCTGTCGGCTAGCGGGTATGTTCCGGCGGCGAGTGCGGTCGCGCGGTGGGTGGTTGTTTTCGTCCAAGATTTTGGAAATGCTGCCTAAAATGCGCTGTATTTGATTTTGGCGCATAAAAGGTGAAACTACCCTCGTGAAGTATCAAAAACACAATACGCGGCGATTTTGTGCCGAAATACACGAAGATGCATTGTGCGTTGCTTCGTGCGCGTAGGCGCGCGTAAGATGGCGGCGCAGCGCAAACAAAAAAAGCGGCGAGTGTATCACTCTACCGCTTATGTGTTTACTAATCTTGTGCGTGTTGTTTCGTGCCGCCGTTTTCTATCCATGTCCGCAGGCGGTCGGTAATGTAAAGACGGCGCGTGCCAATTTGGTAATATGTGCCGTCAAGAGCGCCGGAGCGTTCAAGCTCATACAATTTACTCATACCGCAACCGATAAACGCGCAAGCTTCTTTCCTCGTCAATCTGTTCATTTTTTACCTCTCTTTCATTCCTTTTTGCGTGTGTTCTTTGATTATGTCGAGCATCGAACCGCGCCAAAACCCTTATGAATAGCACGACACAGGAATTCTACTAACGCCTGCGCAATACCGTTTTTTATAATAGCTCGGCGCGCCAATGCAAGCGCACAGACGCACAAAGCTAGCAAGCTCGTTCTTGATGCGGCGGTTCGCTTCCGTCCGTTCAAGTGGAGCTGCATTAAAATTGTTTGTTGACAAACGAAGCTCGGACACCTTTTTATAACACCATTCTTTGTTATTTTGTTTTTTCGTGCGTGTGTCTGTTGCTTTTTGTCTACACTTGCATTATACTGTAAAAAGCTTTAAATGTCAATTTAATTGCCGTTTTTTTGTTGATTTTATACACAAAAGCTTGCAAAGGAGTGTGTGCTGATATGGATAAACGCATGTTGGGAAGTGTAAGAAAACTGAGCGAAGGCAAATATTTATTGCGCTTGTCTTGCGGATTCGATGATTTTGGGAAGCGCGTGCAGATTTCAAAGACTGTTTACTGCAAGAATGATGTTGAGGCTGAAAAGCTTCTTGCAGATTTCTACGCAGAGCGTGAATATGTCCAGAGTGCACGCGCGGCAGGCGTACCGAAAACACTGGGCGAACTGTATGTCGAGTGGACAGAAAACCATGTCAAGACGCTTGCGGCGGCAACACAGAAGTTTTATTCTGATTTGTGGGATAAGCGGCTATTTGATAAGACAAAAATCAAACTTGCAGCAATAACACCAAAGCACATTTACAAGATACTCGGTGAGATAGAGCAACCGAGAACACGAAACGCCGTTTTTATGATGCTGAAAGCAATGTTCAACAGAGCGGTCAAGTGGGGTTATATGGTCGACAATCCGTGTAATCGCGTAGAAACACCAAAATACAAAGCCGTTGAGAAGGACTGCTTGCGTCCCGAAGATATAAAGCGTATAACGAGTGTTATCGGCAAACAAAGCGCAAAATATCAAGCTATATTTTATTTTGCCGCGGTGTGTGGTTTGCGCCGTCAAGAAATCGCTGGCTTGCAGTGGGGCGATGTTGATTTTGCAAACGACTGTTTTGTTGTGCAAAGAGCGACAACGGCGGCGCAAGGCGGCACGGTTGCCAAAGAAACAAAGACGGATAACTCGCGCAGAAAGTTATTTTTGCACAAGGTGCTCAAAGACGCGCTTTTTGCGTGGAAGGATGAGCAAGCGGAGATTAAATGCAAAGTCGGCGACAAATGGAAGGACGGCGACTGGATATTCACGCAGAACAACGGCGATATAATCAATCTGCACACAATATCGAACTGGTGGAAAGACTTTGCAAGGGCAAACGGCATCACGCAAATAACATTTCACGGACTACGCCACACAGCAGCTTCGTACATGATACGAAACAATGTTCCGGTCTCGACCGTGTCCAAAGTGCTCGGACACGCGAACACTACAACAACGCTGAATATATACACGCATGTCATTGAGAACACCAAAGAAAGCGCAGTTTCCGTCATGGGTGATATGTTTGCCGATGAATGATTTTTTGCGTGTTGTGTGTAATAAAGTGTGAAATTTCACCGTGTTTTGATACCGCCACAAGAAAATGAAAAAGCCGCAAACCCTTTAGGATTGCGGCTTTTTGCTTGGTACACCATCACGGGCTCGAACCGTGGACACCCTGATTAAGAGTCAGGTGCTCTACCAACTGAGCTAATGGTGCATGTTGTTCGTGTCTCCCGAACACTTTTAATATTATAATGGCAGTTTGGTGATTTGTCAATACTTTTTTTAAAAATTTTTAAAAAATTTTTTGAAAGGGGGGAGCGGCAGAAAATAACGACCGTGTTGGCGTTTGTGTTCTAGGGGGGCATTCACGAATGCCCCTAAGACCACTTGCCCAAGCATCCGCCTTTTATTTTTTTTATTTACTTTTGCACCATAACGGCAATACCGTCGGGGATGGTATTGATGCTTATATCCGCTTTGCCTAAAATCGACTTTGCCTTGGTGAGCGCTTCGTCAAGCGAATGCGCCGGCAGCATATGCATGGCTTCCACCTCGGCATCTGCCATTTCGGAAACGTAAATCACGGTGGCGCGCTGCAGGATGCGCACGAGAATTTGTGCCTGCCATTGGTCGGGCAGGGTTTCGCTTCGCTTTTGCGCAAGGTACATATCCATAATCTTGTTGATATCCTTTTCATCTGCCAGCTGGCGGTAAAAATGCTCGCCGCCGCTGCCGTCCTCGGAGGCAGAAAGCATGATAATTACGCCGCCTGCCTTGACGCACGCCTCTGCCGCAGTCATTCCCTTTACTGCTTGATACACATTTTGGTCTAACGGATAGCCGCCGTTGGTAGAAATGACAATATCCGTTTCCTCCGCCTTTGCGCCGCAGTATTTAGAGAGAAAATCTGTGCCCTTTTTGTGCGCCTGCACCAAATCACCGGCTACGGCATAGATGACCTGCTTTTCCGCATTTAACACCACGTTTACGATGTAGCAAAGCTTTGCCGTTTGCGCTGCCCAGAGCATATCTGCGTGAATCGGGTTGTTTTCTAAAATGCCTGTGCGCGCGCACGGATGCGCAATAAACTCTGCGCAGTGGTTTGCCATTACGGTTTCGCGCGCCGCAACGCCCGGCAGTACACTTTTTCTGCCCCCGGAGAAGCCTGCAAACAGATGTGGTTCGATAAAGCCTTCCGCTACAAGCAAATCCGCTTCGTAGGCAAGGCGGTTGATTTTGCACTCGCCGCCGGAGGGCAATGTGCCGATGTTTACGAGCATATCCGTTTCGTCACAGTCGTGAATGTAGATATTTTCATTTTCAACAATTTCTTTTCCGAATTTATGAACAAGCTCTTCCTTCGTTGTGCCGCGGTGACAGCCGGTGGCAATCAAAATTGTGATTTCTGCATTGGAATTGCCTTCGCGAATTTCAGAAAGCATATGCGGCATAATCACCTTGCTCGGCACAGGACGTGTATGGTCACTTGCGATGATAACCACTTTCTTTTTGCCCTTTGCCAATTCGCGCAGGCACGGACTGCCCGTCGGGTTTGCCATAGCGGCTTTGACGAGTGTGTTTTCGTCCGCCTTGGGTACATACGTTTCAATCGAGCTGGTCAAAACGCCCTTGAGCGCTGCTTCATTAAATGTATATGTAAGCTTTTCTTTCCCGTAAGGAAATGTGATGTTTGTCATGGTTATCCCTCCAGGAGGTAGTGTAACACAAATCGAATTTTATTTCAAGTTAAAGCGGATTTTGAAATTTATTAAGCGGATTTTGAATTTACACATCGGCGGGCTTTCATATATAATAGACTTGAAAATCGTTATAATTGGAGTGGAACTGAAATGATAGCAATGGACAAATGTCACGAGGAAATAATTAAGAATCGCAAGCCGCTTCTGGCTTACGATGAAACAAAGGATTTTGATACCTGGCGTGAGCAGGTGCGCGAAATGCAGCATTTGCTCGTTTAAGCACTCGATTGTATGGAAGCGCCACTGCGTATGTAACTATGTGCCGCGCATCGCAAAGTATGTGGATATGGGCGAGCTTGCGTGCCTGATTGCGCCGCGCCCGCTCGTGATTTTAGCCGGCGTAAAGGACCACGGCTTCCACATTGACGGTTCGCGTGAAGTATTCGAGGTCGTGCAGAAAATCTACGACAAGGTCGGCGCAGGTAACAAGTGCCGCTTTTGCGAAGGCGACGGCGGACACGAGTATTATCCGGCGCTTGCATGGCCGCTGATTCATAAGTATATAGATTAAAAAGAAATAGAAAAGAAAGCTTTTTGCAACCGCAAAAAGCTTTCTTTGTATGTGGGGGTGGATTTATCCGTCTCGTTTGTTTTTGCATTATCTTAAATTCTTTTTGCATTATCTTTCTTTTTTTGCCACGTATACATTTACACCCGCGACTGAAAATGATAAAATCAAATATAATGAAACTACGCACAGGATGTGATTTTATGCGCTACAGAATTTCGGAAGACCCATTTAAATATAAGCAGCCGCCGCTGCGCTTTGCAGATGCGCTCATTGCACCTGTACACACTTGTGCGCCGGCAGGCTGGAACACAAAAGCGCCTAATGCAGGCGAGGTCGCAATCTGCGGCAGAGCGGTGCATACCGAATTTCCGGACGCAAACGGACTTTTGGAAACGGCGTATGCAGACCTGCAGTGCTTTTTTGACGCGTACAAGATGCCGGAGGGTGACTCTGTGTTCAAAACCGCACTTGTGCCGGGTATGGCGAAGGAAAGCTATAAAATTACGGTGACGGAAGCGCAGTGTCTGATGGAAGCGGGGGACGGCGAGGGTATCCGCCGCGCAATTTACTTTATCGAAGATGAAATGAAGCGCCGCGAAGGCTTTTTCCTGCCCTGCGGTACAATCGAGCGCAGAGCGGTGATTAAAACAAGAATTTCCAGAAGCGCGCTTGTGCCCAATTACAACACAGGAAAAGGCGAGCTGGGTGCAGACATAGAAGGCTATCCGGATGCTTATTTAGACCGTCTTGCGCACGACGGTGTGAACGCCATTTGGGTGCAGGAGCATCTGCGTGTGCTCGTGCCGTCCGAAGTGATTCCGGAATACGGCAAAAACGGCGAAGCGCGCCTTGCAAAGCTCAACCGATTGATTGACCGCGCCGAGCGCTACGGCATCAGCGTGTATCTTGAGGGCGTAGAGCCGGCATCCTCTATGCACGGCAATATTGCAATCAAAAACCACACCGAATTAAACGGGCAGCAATTTTACGGCAGCGAGCTTGCGTTCTGTCTGTCCACGGAAGCTGGTGCGGCATACATCAAAGAAGTGACCGGCAGACTTTTTAAGCTTGTACCAAAGCTCAAAGGGCTTTTAAACATCACCATTGGCGAGGCTTGCTCCACCTGCGTTTCGACAAACGGAGCCAACCTGACGTGTCCGACCTGCCTTGAAAAGGAGGGCAGCGCCGCAAGGGCGCTGGTCAGCGCGGAAAAAGCGATGGTAGAGGGGATGCGCGCCGCAAAGCCGGATGCCGAGTATATCAGTTGGGCATATGCACTGCGTGCTTGCACGGAAGAAACGCGCGAAGAATACCTGCGCCTGCGAAGCAAAGATGTCATCAGTATGGTCAATTTCGAGGATTTTGCAACCGTGGAGCAGGAGGGCAAGAAAAAGCTTGCCATCGACTATTGGCTGTCCTATCCGGGGCCGGGTCCTTTGTTTAAAGCCTCTGCCGAAGCGGCACGGGAAACGGGCGTACACCAGTTTGCAAAAATTCAGGTTTGCTCGTCGCACGAGGTATCTACTGTGCCATATGTGCCGGTGCCGGGCATTTTGTATGACAAATATAAATATATGCACGAGCACGGTGTGGATGGCGTGATGTACTGCTGGTACTTCGGAAACTACCCGTCTGTGATGAGTAAGGCGGCAGGCGAGCTTGCGTTTGCGCCGTTTTATAAAACGAAAGAAGACTTTTTAACGCATCTTGCCGGCATCTACTGGGGCAGAAACACCAAAGCGGTTGTCGATGCCTATTTGCAGTTTGAAAAGGGATACAAAAACTATCCGTTAAACACCTGCTTTGAGTGGCACTCCCCGATTGGGGATGGCCCCGCGTGGCCGCTGCATTTAGAGCCGGTCGATTTGCCGATTTCCAAGGCATATGAAATGGGGGATATGGTCGGCAGTGACCGCGTAGGCGAAGCGATGTTTATGGGACATACGCATCAAGATGCGTTTGCGCTGTGCAGCCGTATGCGCGAAGAGTGGCACAGGGGCGCGAACCTGCTCTCTAAGGTTACAGCGATAGAAAACGGCGAAGGTGAGGAGCAAAAGAGCGTTGCCCGCGCGCTGGATATTTTGTTTGACAGCGGCGCAAACATTTTAGAATTTTATTTGTGCAGAAATAAATTGGCATTTCTGCAGGATGATGCAACGGTGCTGCTTGCAAGGCTGCGCACCATCGCGGAAAAGGAAATCGAAAACGCCAAGGCGCTGGCGGCATTGTCCGAAGCGGATGGACGGCTCGGCTATCATGCAGAGGCGGCTGCCTATAAGTTTTTCCCGGAAAAGCTTATGTGGCGTGTTGCAGAGCTTGAAAAAATGCTTGAAACCGAGTTTCCGGCAGTCGAAGCGCGCATTGCGGAGGGCAAGCATCCGCTGCCGTATTGCTTAGGGCTTTGCGAGGACAGCCACCGCTATGAAACAAACGCAGGCTGGGAAAGCTTTATGTACAAGGATGGCTCAGAAGATGAAAGCACAAAAATCCGCATCCGCGAGGAGGATGACAGCTACACGATTGAGCTTTGGCAGACGAAGGCAGAGGAAATCCAAATTCGGCCGGAATTTGTGATGTTTCATCCGTATGCAGGGGTCAGCTTGTCGAAAGATAAGGGCTTTGTGTTTGATTTTACCGGCAGCTGCGGACTTTATAAAGGTGACGTGCCGGCAGAAAAAGCCAAGTGGCAAGTAGAAAGCGCGCCGGCCGAGGATGGGCTTTTGTGGACGGTTAAGCTTTTGAAAAAGGACTTTTTTACAGATGGCGAAGTGCCGTTCCGTCTTTCTGTTACGCAGACCGGTCAAGCGTCTAGCTATTGGGAAAAGCCGGACCGTACCGCCGAGCGTTTGCGCCATGGCATCATCAGTCCGGATTCATATGTGTTTATTATCCCAAAGAAATTTCAGAATTTAAGGTAGTGAAAAGCAGATGCACTTGCATCTGCTTTTCTTGCGTATATTGTACAAAATTTTGCGCATTTTTTCTATTGACATTCTTTATGGAAGTGCTATACTGTAGGGGTAAAAAATAACCTTGTGAAAAGGGGAGCAGGAGCATGTTTGAAAAAATTGCAAATTCCAAGCATTTTAAGAAGTATACCGATCCGCAGAGCGGCGTTGTGACCTATGTGTTTGACAACGATTACGTGCCACATACGCAGTCGTTTTACTTCACAAATCCGTCCGTTTCCGATGACGGCAGATATATCTGGATGTACTGCGCATTTCCGCCGGCAGGCGATGCCGGTGTTGGCAGAAGTCTCGGTCTGATTGATTTGGAAACCGACACCTTTACGCACTTCCCGAATTGTATGTTCCACGATGCGACCCCGCTCGTGGATACCGAGACGGCTATCGTGTATTATACCGACGGTCAGGGTATGTGGAAAAAGACACCCGACATGCAGTCGCCGGAACTGATTGCGCCGTATCCGAAGGAAATGCGCCGCCACGGTGCGCTTCGCAAAATTGCAACCCATCTGACCTATGGTCCGGGAAAAAAGAAAGTATGCTTTGATGCCTGCGTCGGCCCGATGCATGCCGTAATTGGCGATATTGATATGGAAACGGGTGAATACCGCGAGTGGTATAAGTATACAGAGCATTTCCACAATCATGCGCAATTAAACCCGGTAAAGCCGGATGTTATGCTGTTTGCACAGGAGGAGTATGCCGATTTATTCACCAGCGAGATGCATTGGATTACCGAAGATGAAAACGGCAAATTAAACCGCCTCTGGACGATGAAATACGGCGAAGAGCCGAAAAAGATTACACCGCTTTTCAA
>JAFQPV010000111.1 GCA_017411585.1 Clostridia bacterium
CAGCAAGCCGGAAACCGAGCCGGTTGCGCCAACGGCAGCCATTGCATTCGAGCCGGCAAAGCGACTGACTACAATCAAATCCGCCGCATTGTACAAAAGCTGCAACACACTCGCCAAAATCAGCGGAATCGCAAACAAAAGCACATTTTTCAAAACCGAGCCGGCACACATATTCAATTCATACTTTCGATTTTCCATCTTTCCGCCTCCCGAGCTACAGCATTCACGAACATTGTAGCACAGTCAATCTTGTTTTTCAATACTTTACAACAAATTCACTTTTCTGTACGATTTCGGTAAAGATCTTTTTTGCTCGTAACATGTGACGCCCAACGCCGTTTTTTACTTTATATCAATATCTATATAATGCGCATCTAACTTGGAATACACAATTTTTTGACTCTTGTACAGACTGAAACTGCCCGACATCATATAACTGATAGCGCATACCAACGCGAAAATTAAGATGTTTTCGCTGCCGAACACTTCCAGCGCAAGCATTGTAGATGCAAGCGGACAGTTGACCACGCCACAGAATACCGCTACAAAGCCAACCGCCGCGGCAAAGCCTGCGTCCATCCCCAAAAGCGAGCCTGCAAGGCAACCGAAGGTCGAGCCGATAAAGAATGCCGGCACAATTTCGCCGCCCTTAAAGCCCGCAGCAATGGTAATCGCGGTAAAGACAATCTTTAAAAGAAACGCCTCCCAATTTACCGCACCGCCGATAGCGCGCGTAATCACATCCATACCTGCGCCGTTGTAATCTCTTGTGCCGACAAGCAATGTTAAAAGCACAATCACTACCGCGCCAACAAATGCGCGCAGATACTTGTTTTTGAACAGCTTTTCCATGCTGTGCTCGCAGTAATGAATTGCCGTGCAAAACAATATGCTGACCAAAGCGCAGAGCACGGCAATAACGACAATTTTACCGAGTAAAAGCGCATCAATATTTGCAAGCACAACGCCGTCAAAATGCACCGGCGAAAGCCCAAACATGCATGCAATGCCAAAAGCGACCATTGCCGAAATTACACACGGCACAAGCGCCGCATAGTGCATTACGCCGACACAAACTACCTCCAGCGCAAAAACCGCCGCTGTCAGCGGTGTGCCAAACAATGCCGCAAACACCGCACTCATACCCGCCATTACGATGATGTGCATATCATTTTGATTTAACCGAAAAACCTTGCCCACATTATAGCCGATACTGCCACCAAGCTGTAATGCGGCACCCTCGCGCCCCGCAGAGCCACCAAGCAAATGTGTCAGCACCGTACTTACAAAAATCAGCGGTGCCATCACAAGCGGTACCTTTTCCTCGGTTGCAACCGCCTCCAAAACGCGGTTGGTATCGAGCTTTCCCTTTTTCTTAAAAATACCGTAAATCGCGGCAATCACCAAGCCGCCGACTGGCAACAAATACAGAATCCAGCTATGCTCTGTGCGCAGCTCGGTTACATAATCAATCGCAATGTGAAACACGCTGCCAATACATCCACCGATGCCGCCGACCACAGCCGCAACAAAAATCCACTTAATAAATGCTTTTAAATAATCCCATGAAAACTTCAAATTGGTTTTAAATATTCCCACGGTTGCTCCTTTCCTTCAAAGAAAAACCGAACACCGGACCGGTGTTCGGTTTTTAATTATGCGTTTTCTTTCTTGTTTTTTGCTTCTTCCAGCTTTGTCTGGCGGCGCATCTTCACTTCGTCGCTCATCGGCTGGATATCGCCTGCAGCCTGCAGTGCCATACGCGTAAACAGCGGGCCGAACAACTCATAAATCAGCACGGCAAAAAGCGTAATGTTTCGAATCAGTGCACCCTCTGCCGGCCACTCGGCAGCAGCGATTGTGCACATACCAAGTGCCACACCTGCCTGCGGCAGAAGCGTAATACCGAGGTATTTGCAAATCTGCGGCGCACACTTTGTTGCCTTCGCACTCACGAAAGTACCAAAATACTTACCGAGCGAACGGAAGATGATATAAATGATACCAATAACAACAATTGCCCAATCGGCAAATACATTTAATTCAAGCTCCGCACCACTAATAACAAAGAACAGCGCCAACAGCGGCGAGGTCCACTTTTCTGTTCTTTCCATTACATCGTGTGACAGCGGACAGATATTGCAAAATACTGTGCCGAGCATCATGCAAACGAGCAAAGAAGAAAAGCCTACATGCACCGGACCGATGTTAAACTTAATCATCGAAAGTGCAACCGTTACAAATACAAACGCAATCGACATATTGAGTCGGTTGGTATTGGAGTTAAACAGCTTCTCAATCTGGGTTAAAATCCAGCCCATAATTGCACCGAGACCCAAGGAGCAAACAATCTCCACAAGCGGATTCACAAGGATGGAAATCATATCCACCTGTCCGCTGGTCAGCGTCTTTGCGATGCCGAAGGATACGGCAAACACAATCAAGCCCACAGCATCGTCGAGCGCAACAATCGGCAAAAGCAAATCGGTTAAAGGACCCTTTGCCTTGTACTGACGCACGACCATTAAGGTTGCCGCCGGTGCAGTCGCCGTAGCAATTGCGCCAAGAGTAATCAGCTGCGGTACGGAAAGCTTATCCGGCATAATCATATGCACAACCAGAAGTGCAAGGTCTACAAACAGTGTTGCCACAAGCGCCTGAAAAATACCGATAACAAACGCCTGCTTACCGATTTTCTTTAAATCCTCCATACGGAATTCACTGCCGATGGAAAAGGCGATAAAGCCAAGCGCTACATCGGACACAAGCCCGAGCGCGTGCACTGCTTCAGCACTTGCAAAGCCAAGCCCTTCAATGCCCAGCTGCCCGAGACAATACGGGCCGATTAACACGCCGGCAATCAGATATGCCGTTACACTCGGCAGCTTTAAAGGCTTAAACAGTCGTGTCATTAAAAGACCGCCCAAAAGCGCAATGGAAACAGATAATAATGTACTCATTTATACTCCCCCTCTTTAAAAAAGAGTTTCTTATTAAAATATGTATTAAAAAACACACAAGGCTTATTATACCACCATTTTTCAAAAAGTCAACTTATTTTTGGCAAAGAAAAGGCAATGGATGTTTATACTTCCATTGCCGGTTTCTTTTATAAATATTTCATAATTTCCCGATGCAGGTTTTCCGCATAATAAGCAAAGCCTTCGTCATTTGGATGCAACCGTGCATCGTGGTAGAGCGCCGTGTCATGCGGCACCAAATCGCGCCCCGGTATCACCGTCACATTTGCAAAATCCTTCGTATTTTCGCAAATGTATCTTTCCAAATCCGAAAACGGCCCGAGCGGGCGCTCTGTATCCTCATCCGCACGCCAGATTGGCGTGATGGCAAAAATCTTCGCATTCGGGTATTGCTTTGAGAGCGCACCGTAGAACGCACGCACATCCGCACAGTACTTTTCTGCTGTCTTCTTGCCCCAGTCATTCGAGCCGTAG
>JAFQPV010000112.1 GCA_017411585.1 Clostridia bacterium
CTATGAGCGATTCACTCTCAATATTATTAACGCTTTTGCTTCCGATTGTTGCGGTGTTCGGTAATGCATACGCACTGAAGATGCACAAAAAAATTCCTGATTATGTAAACCACTGTGCGGTGGTGTTTGCCGTTATGTTTGTTTTAATCGGCGGTATTATCGGCAGTATGGCAATAAAATTCGTGCTGTTTATGCTTGCGGGGCTTATAGTTGTAAACTTCCTCGCATCAAGCCTTAACAGTCTTATTACAAGTATTTTCCCTCTGTTCATGAGGGGCAAGGTTAATTCAGGCATGTATGCAGGTATTTTAAACGGATTTTGCTATCTCGGAAGCACCATCAGCTCATACGGACTCGGTGCAATAGCAGACCATTTCGGCTGGTCAGCCGTGTTTATAACGCTTCTTGCATTCTGCCTTGCGGCATGCGTTGTATGGGCGATATATTCAGGCTATAAAAAAGCATTGAAATAATTTAAAAATAAAAAATAGGGAAGTGAGAATTTTATAAATTTTTCTCATTTCCCTATTGACAAAACAGATTAAATAAGTTATACTATTATAGTGTTAAATCTGGGTGTGGCGCAGTTTGGTAGCGTGCTTGAATGGGGTTCAAGAGGCCGAGAGTTCAAGTCTCTCCACTCAGACCAAAAATCGACATTCTTCGACAGAGGAATGTCGATTTTACTTATTACCTATTCACTCTTCACTTTTCCCTAAAATACCTTGTCGATTTTTGTAGGTAATAGGTAATATTGAATAAGGAAGAAGTTTCTTTTGAGAAGGAGAAAAATCATGGACAGTCCGTTACTTACAAAATCAAAGCAATTTGCGTTAGATATAATAAAAGTTTGTAATAAAGTAAAAAGTGAAAAAAGAGAAAGTGTACTTACAAATCAACTTATTCGTAGTGGAACGAGTATTGGTGCTAACATTAGGGAAGCTTTTTACGGACACGGAAAGAATGATTTTATTGCTAAACTTCAAATAGCATTAAAAGAATGTTCTGAAAGTGAATATTGGATTGAACTTCTTATTGAAAGTGAATATTATACTGATAAGACGATACTTGATAATTGTATTGAATTAAAGAAGATACTTATTTCATCAATCAATACTGCAAAGAAAAATAATAATTAGAGTGCATCATTATTGTTCTCCTTTGCCAAATCCGTACACGATTGTGTACGGATTTTTACTTATTTATTATTGCTTTGCTTTTGCAAAGCTTTTTTTATTTTGTTTCCATCTATATTCTATCCAATGCATAAAATTCACCTGTGTGTAAAAACTAAAACTGATTTACAAATAAACACAGAAAGGGTTGTCTTATGAATCAGTTTACTTATACCTTACAGCATGATACCGGCATTCATGCCCGTCCGGCAGGATTGGTTGTAAGCGAAGCCAAAAAATACGAATGCAAAATCACATTGCAGGTGAACGGAAGAGCTGCCGATGCCAAAGGGTTGTTCGGTGTGATGGGTCTCGCGGCAAAGGGTGGCGACACAGTAACCGTAACCTGTGAAGGCAGCGATGCATCAGAAGCTTGCGCCGCACTACAGAAGCTTTTTTGCGATAATCTGTAACACAGGGAGGATTTTTTATGCAAGTTCTTGACGGGCAAACCGTGTTTGGCGGCATTGCAATCGGTCCAGCCTATCTATTCACACGAAAAACACAAACCATTACCCTGGAACGCGTAGAAAATATTCACGAAGAAATTGCGCGTTTCGAACAGGCGCGCCTGCAGGCACAAGCGCAGCTGGGCGATCTGTATGAGCGCGCGCAGCTGCGTGTCGGTGAAGAAAATGCCGAAATTTTCAACATTCACGCTATGATGCTTGATGATGCTGACTACTGCAGTTCCATTACACACATCATCCGCACCCAAAGCGCCAATGCGGAATATGCCGTCGGCGTGACAGCAGACAATTTTTCAAAACTGTTTTCCGGCATGGATGATGCCTATATGCGCGAACGTGCGGCCGATGTGCGCGACGTTTCCGAGCGCCTTGTGCGCATATTGTCCGGCGAAACCGGCAGTGATGGGCTGCACACCCCATCCATCATTTTTGCTGATGATTTAGCACCGAGTGAAACCGTACAGCTTGACCGAGAAAAAGTGCTTGCCTTTGTGACCGCAAAGGGCTCAAAAAATTCACACACCGCAATTTTAGCACGCACGATGAATATCCCTGCAATTATCGGTGTCGGTGCGCAAGCACTTTCTCTGACAAACGGACAAAGCGTTATCGTGGACGGCTTTTCCGGCAAGGTTTATATTAATCCGGATGCGCAAACCAAAGCTGAAATGCAGATACGTCTGCAATCGGAAACCGAAAAGAAAAATCTTTTAAAAACCCTGAAGGGTATGGAAAACAAAACCTTAGACGGGCGCACCATTAAGCTGTATGCCAACATCGGCGGTACGGGCGATGTTGCTGAAGCACTACAAAACGATGCCGGCGGCATCGGTCTTCTACGCAGCGAATTTCTATACATTGGCAGAAAAGAAGCCCCCGATGAGCAAACGCAGTTTAATGCATATCGCACCATTGCACAAAGCATGGCAGGCAGACCTGTCATCATCCGCACGCTCGATATCGGCGCAGACAAAAAAGCGGATTATCTCGGTTTAGAACCCGAAGAAAACCCGGCACTCGGCTATCGTGCGGTACGCATTTGCCTGGACAGACAGGATTTATTTAAAACCCAGCTGCGCGCAATTTACCGTGCCTCCGCATTTGGCAGCATCGCCGTTATGATACCGATGATTGTCTCTGAAGATGAGGTTTTGCGCGTAAAGGAAATCATAGAGGAGGTAAAAGCGGAGCTTGATGCCGACCGAATCGATTATGCCAAAAATGTTGCCTTCGGCATTATGATAGAAACGCCTGCCGCCGCTCTTATCAGCGACCGTCTTGCAAAGCATGTAGATTTTTTCAGCATAGGTACAAACGATTTAACGCAGTATATTCTCGCTGCAGACCGACAAAATGCAGCACTCGAGCCATATATAGACACACATCATCCCGCGCTGCTGCGCCTGATTCAATCTGTAGCGGAAAACGCACATAAAAACGGTATTTGGGTCGGTATCTGCGGCGAGCTGGGCGCAGACCCGGACTTGACAGAATTTTTCCTTTCTATCGGCATAGACGAGCTTTCCGTTTCACCGCCGATGATTTTGCCGCTAAGACAAAAAATAAGAAATATGAAAATCCAAGATACCATAAAATAATTAAAAAAATACAAAAGCAACACTCTGGATTGGACGAGTGTTGCTCTTTATTTTCTTCATATTTTTCTTGTCTATATATACATTCTGTGTTAAAATAAGATAAAATACCTCAACGGGAGGAATAGACATGAAAAAACTATGCAGTATTCTGATTGTGCTTTGCATGGTATTGCAAGCAGGCACCATATTTGCCTATGATGATGCCGCGCTCAGTGCAGCACAAACGCTCTACACACTTGGCCTTTTAAAAGGCAACTCTGACACATTTAGTGCAGAAGGTATGGAGTTAGACAGAACCGCAACCCGCGCGGAAATTTCTGTTACCATCACACGTATGCTTGGTAAGGATGAAAAAGCGCGCTATCAACAAAACGCGCATCCGTTCACAGATGTACCGGACTGGGCAAGTGATTACGTCGGGTGGCTATACGAAAACTACTTGGTCAACGGTGCTTCAGACACTTATTTCGGCGCCAATGATATCGCATCTGTGCAACAGTTTTGTACAATGATGCTGCGTGTACTCGGTTATTCGGATGCTGAGGGCGACTTTTATTATGACAGCGCAACAAGTTTTGCACTATCCATCGGATTAATTGACAGCCAAATGCTCAACCGCTATGAGCTTGTGCGCGGAGATATGGTTAAAATTTGTTTAAACGCACTGCAATTACCAATCAAGAATTCCAATCGTCTTCTGAGTACGAAGCTCAGCGATGAAAAGGTGTTTTCAAAAGCTTTGGCTGAATCTGCAGGTTTGAATGTATCAACAAATGTGCTTGAAGGGTATTTTGCAGCAGTAGATCATAATCTGCCAGACATCAGTGCAAGCAAAAACGGCAGCACCATTCGCATCCGTATCAACGGAGATATCGAAGAATACGGTGTGCGCGTGTTCTATACCTCTAAAGCACAGCCGACCGTAACGGAAGTCCCGCTCGGCACAAGCGGCTTACACTATGAAAAAGGTAAAATCTCTTATCTGGGCGGCGGCTTTGCAGGTTACATAGATCAACTCAGCATTTTCGGCATCACCGATACAACAGATTTGCAGATCATTGTAATTAAGACATCCAGTGAAGACGCTTTGTATAATATTTTGGGTAAAACAAATATCACAACATTAAAATAGGGGAGGGAAACCGCATATGAAAAAGACTCTTATTATAATTTCTCTGTTACTTTGCTTCTGTATGTTGACGGCGGTTTCCGTCGGCGCAATTACACCGACATTGCGCTACAGCAACGCCGGCACATTGGGGCTTTGGACGGAAGAAAGCTACTACAATGGACCGATTGTTGACGACTTAGATAACGACGGTGCACTCGAAATCATTTTTTCCAATTATTCTATTACCGTATTAAATGCCGCAGACGGGCAGGTAGAATGGAAAGTAAATTCCGGGCACGACCGCAATACCCCCTTTGCCGAATTCGGTATGAGCGTGGGCTATACTTGGTGCGATGCCGTTGTAACGGATTTGGAAGGCGACGGTCTTAAAGAAGTTATTACTGTGCATGGTAATGGCACAATTTCTGTACTCGATCACAACGGTTATTTTAAACCGGGTTGGCCGCAATGTCCCGGTCCGTATGCCGGCAGAAGCTTAGAAGCCGCAGATTTAGACTTGGACGGTAGAAAAGAAATCATTGTCGGCTATGGTCTGGAGGGCCCAAACAGCGTATATGTTTATAACTGCACCGGTACACTCTTGCCCGGTTGGCCACAATTAAACGCAGCAAACCACGGCATTGTCGGCTTCAGCGCCGGAATTTACACAGACACCATCTCTGTTTCCGACTTGGATGGCGACGGTGACAAGGAAATCATCGCACCAACAGACGTATCTCATATTTCCGCATTCCATCATGACGGAACACCGGTACTTGCAAATCCGGATGTATACGGTGGTCGTTATTGGGGTCAAATTGCGCTCTATGAAGACTACAATTCGGAAATCCGAGGCGAAAACGGCGGCTGGGGCTGGGATGTAAACGGCACCGAAAAAAGAGAAGAGCTCTACAAAGGTGAGTTCGGACACGGTGTTTCCCGCCCAATTGATTTAGACGGCAACGGCACAGAGGAAATTGTGGTCAGCACAATTATGTGTAATCGTAAATACGCACCGGTCTACCCACCTTCGGAATATATGACAATCTGCATTTTAAACAATGACCGTACACGCTATAATAACCCTGCGTTGGATGCAGACTGGACGGTGTTGCCGACCGATTTAGGTAAACCGCTCGTTCAAAATGCAATTTCGCTTCCGTCTCACGTATTTCAAGTCCCTGTCATCTCCGATTTAGACGGCGACGGCAAATACGAAATCTTGTTCAATTCCTACAACGGCAAGGTGCACTGCTTCACTATGGATAAACGCGAACCGTATGCATGGCCGTACAGCTTGACAAAGCGTACCAGCCCGTTATATGAGTACGCAACACCTGTTGTTTGCCGCGATTTGGATTTTGACGGAAAGCAGGAAATCATTTTTGCTTCTTTCTATGACGAAACACAAGCGCTGCCGGGTATTGTACAGGGAAGCCTCTACATTTTAAATTACGAAGGCAAGCTTATTTCTAAAACAACACTGCCGCCGGCAAAGGAAGCCTACAACAAAAACAACGGTGCGCGTAGCGCGCCGGCAGTAACTGACATCGATGGTGACGGTAGATATGAAATCATTATCAATACCCTTCACGGCGCAATTTGCGTATACGATGTATAATTTATAAGAAAACCGTGCCATGTATTCCTTTTGAATACATGGCATTTTTTATAGAATTTATAAAAATCATCACTTTATAATGTCACATTTTTTCAAGACAAGCACATATAAAACAGGTATAATTAATCTAAAGCAAAGGAGCGATGAGAATGCAAAAATATGATGTAATTGTTGCCGGCGGCGGTTTTGCCGGTACCGCTGCTGCAATTTCCGCAGCACGCGGCGGCGCAAAAGTTTTAATTATAGACAAAGGCAACAGCTTCGGTGGAGCGGCAGCAAACTGCTTGGTCAATCCGTATATGCTGTATTGGACAATTAACCCGAAGACAAAGCAGAAAAAGGTGTTGTCTGCAGGTCTGTTTTCCGAAATCAATGCCGAGCTCGCTAAATTCGGCGCAACCAAGCCGGTCAATGATACGGATTTAGGCTTTCACGAGGAATATTTAAAGCTCGTTTTAAACCGTATGGTTTTAAAGGAAAAGATTGATATTTTATTCAATTCCTATATTCACGGCTGTGAAACGGAAGAAGGAAAAATCAAATCGGTTACCATTGTAAACAAATCCGGTAACACGACATATGCAGCAGATGTATTTATCGACTGCACCGGTGATGCCGATATTGCCGTAATGAGTGGCTGTCCGTATCGTCTCGGCAGAGAGGAGGACAACCTCTGTCAGCCGATGACACTATGTTTCCGCGTCGTTAATGTGGATATGGAGCAGTTCAAAAAGGACCGACAGATTATAAACACAGTATACAAAGAACATCAGGCAGCAGGCAAAATCAAAAATATCCGCGAAGACGTGCTGCCCTTCTACACGCTTATTGACGGTGTAATTCATTTTAATTCTACGCGTGTGGTAAAGAAAAACCCGACCGACGGTCGAGATATAACACTTGCAGAGCTGGATGCACGCGAACAGGTATTTGAGCTCTTTGACTTTTTGAAAGCAAATTTTGCATCCTTTAAAAATGCTGCAATTATGAATACCGCCGCACAAATCGGCGTACGCGAAAGCCGTATGATTATCGGCAAATATGTGTTAACGCAGGAAGATTTGCTTACTTGCACACACTTTGATGATACTATCGCAACCTGCAATTACGATATTGATATTCATAATCCGGAGGGCAGCGGCACAAGTCATTACTACTTTAAACCGGGTGATTATTATACCATTCCTTACAGATGCCTTGTACCGAATGAAATCACCAATCTGTTGGTTGCAGGACGTTGTATTTCTTCCACACATGAAGCGCAGGCTTCCTACAGAATTATGCCGGTTTGCTGCTGTTTAGGCGAAGCGGCCGGTACGGCAGCGGCACTTGCGGTTCAGAGCGGCAACTTTGATGTTGAAAAAGTAGACATTGCTACATTACAAAAAACACTCAAAGACAATGGTGCCGTAATCGATTAATTCAATAAAAAACAGCGTTCCGACAGAACGCTGTTTTTTATTATAGGATGTTCTTATTTTAAAATTGTGCTGTTATTTACAATTGCATCACTTAAAAGTACAAGTACTTCTGCATTATCAAACTTCACAAACTGCTTTAAAAGCGAGCTGCTCATATAACGCAAATCTACCAAGGTGACCTCGGCATATGCCTCGATAAAGAGCGGCGCAATACTGCTGCCAAAGGAATCTCTGAAGATTATTAATCTGCGGCCGTTCGTCTGTGCCGGATTTGTAATTACGGTAAGCGGCGTTGCACCGGACAAAAATACGTCATACGGAATCTTCGATGTCAGCTTGCTTTCATTATATACCGTTGTTGCTTTTTTGTCCTGGAAGTCTGCAACAGTTGCCCCCGTAGTCACATCACTTACGAGATATTTGAGTGTTTCTGCCGGGATATCTGCAATATCCTTTGCAAAATCACCGCGATAATTCTCTACAATCGTCTCCGTGTAAGCATCCGGGCTTACGGTAAAGTCCATTGCTGCGCCAAACATGTTCATCACGTCAAACAGGTTTTCCTGCTTCCAGTGTCGGTCGGTGGTATAATAGTCATCGATTGTTAACGCATCTGCAATTTCAATCTGTGTCCAATCATAAAGCATGTCGCCCAAATCTGCGGAAATACTGTTATGATTTAAATAGTGCACTGTCTTATCCTTTACATAGAAGCTCTGCTCCGGGATGGTTGCAAAATATGTTTTGTTTTCTGCAAAATGCTCGCTCTTTAATGCAGCGAATTTTTCCGCAAACTTTTGTGCAGATGCTTTGTTATACGCCTCACCGGCTTCTATATAACGACCGTCAATATTTAAGTAACCATTTTCAGCCGGTACTGCAAGAGTTGTATCCATGCTTCTAAAATTTTTGCTCATCTGATTGCCAACGTTATTATCCATAATGAGTGCAATCAAGTTACCGATATTTTCAACCATTACATTTTTCGGATTTACACCAACGCAAATCCATTTTCTTGGATCAACATTATTTTTAATTTCAGCCTTCGCCATCGCAACATCCACGCCGTCTTTCACACGCAAAACCGCAACAGAATGTGCATTCGAGGTCATCATCGGCTCGCAAACAATGGCTTCGGTTACGCCGATTTTCTCTGCATCGGCACCAATAAAGGATGCTAAATACGAAACAAATTCTTCTTTTGCCGTTTCTTCACCGGCAATCCAATATTTTCCGTCTTCCGCTTTAAACTCCATGGTCATAAGACCCTGCGGATAAATGTCCTGCACGCCGGCATACATCTTTGCCAAAATATCAGAAAGCGGACTTTCCGGCGTCACGGCTTTGCCTTCCGAAATCTGTGCAATCGACAGTGTAAATGCATTAATTACACCGGCTTCAATCAATTTTTCCTTTAAGGTTGTTTCAGAATTGTACAGCTTTGCATCAAGTGCCGCTCTGGAAATCACGGCAGCATCACCGCGCAAAAATGTTGCTTTATCTGTGTTTTCACCAAGAATCCCTGCCTGTACGCCGAGGGTTTCCCAGCGCTCCCATACAGAGCCTTCCTCTGTATCTGTATAACCGAGTGCACGCAGTACAAAGGTTATGTACATCTGCAAGGATGCTTCCATATTCGGCGCAAACTCCGTTTCGGAAATACCGGAGGTAATCTTGTTATGATACCCGTAAGCCATATAGCTTGCTGCGCCTTCCCAATCCGGCGCATCGGTAAACGGGCTCTTGATTTCCTCTTCAGGATAGAGTGCATTCATCTCATTACCCGAAAGACGGATGAGCATAATCAGTGCCTCTAAGCGCGTAAGCGGTTTTTCCAGCTCATAGCCCTTATCCGTGCCCTTAAAAAGGCCGAGGGTGTTTAATGCGTTTGCCTTCAGCTCTGCCTCTGCCGGATCATATGCAAATACGCCAAACGAAGAAAGCAGCATACACAGCGCAAGTAAAATTGCTAAAATCTTTTTCATAGTGTTCTCCTTTGAAATTAATTTGTTTTTATAAAAATTAGACGCTTATTTTCGTCAAAAGTTCCGTTTCAGTATATCATATGTTTATATAGGACGCAACCAATAATTTGCAAAATAAAAAATCCCTCATAGAGGGATTTTTCATATTACAATTTTTTTGCCCAGATGGCAGCATCTTGAATCCAGCGTTCAATCTGTGGACGCACCAGTTTTTGCGTTTCCCCGTGGGCGGTGATTTCGTTTGCAAGCGCAATGCCGTGCGGTGCATCCGGATAGATGTGCATTTCAAACGGCTTGCCGAGCTTTGCATATGCCTCAGCCAGTACAAGTGCATTTCTTACCGGTACTACGGCATCGTTTGCCGTATGCATAATAAAGAGCGGTACACTTCTTTCGTCTACATGCTTATCCAATTCAGCGCGTTCAAATACCGCCGGATCTGCATCTGTCCCAAACAAATTGTGAAAGCATTGCTTATGACCGTATTCCTCGTTTCCGGAAACCAATGCATAGCCGAGCATCATACCTGCAGGCTTGTTGTAGCCGTATTCCATACCGGTAGCTTCGTAAATCTCCGGCAGGTGCCACAAAATGCCCAGGCTGCCTGCCAAATGTCCGCCGGCGGAAAAGCCGGTAACGAAAACGCGCTCCGAGTCAATGTTATATTCCTCTGCATGGTCTTTAATATGTGCCATTGCAAGGGAAGCTTCAATCAGCTGCCCCGGGAAATGCTTTTGATGATTTACGGAATAATTTAATACAAAAGCATTGTAGCCCTGCGCCATAAAGGCAAGCGCAATCGGCTCGCCCTCGCGGGGAGAAAGATTTTTATAGCCGCCGCCAGGCAATATTAAAATCGCATCGCGCACAAAATTTTCCATCGGGTCTGCAACATAAATATCTAAATATACATTTTCGTATTTTTCATCAAGCTGAATTCTTTTTGTAAGCATAGAATATACCTCCGTTTTTTCTTATTATAATACGGAAAAGCAAAAAGGTCAACCTATGCTTTTCGGCATTTGCCGGGAGAAAAGCCGAAATAGCTTCGGAACTTTTTTGAAAAATAAGCACTGTCTTCAAAACCGACTGCTAAAGCAATTTCAGCAACGGACATCGACGAATGTGTTAAAAGGTATTTTGCGCGCTCCATAGTCAGGCGATTTTTATACTGCATCGCCGTGAAGCCGGTACATTTTTTGAAAATATGCATAAAATGACAGCTGCTCATTAAGCACATTTTTGCGTAATCCTCTATGGTGTACGGTGTTTGCATTTGCCGCTCCATCGCATTGAGCGCCGGCATCAGGCGCATAATATCGCTGTCGGAGGTGGAAGCGCCGCTGTTATCGCGGCAAATGCTATTCAGCATCGTACAAAAATGCAAACAGCACTGCAGCTCGTAGTTTTTCCGCCGCAGTCGGATTTCTGAAATCATATTATAGACAGAGGAAAGATTGTCTTCAAAATTTATATTTGTATAACAAAACCTTTCGGACAGACCGACCTGCTCAAGCAAACTCTCTGCCTGTGTACCGCCGAAGTGCACCCAATAGTAGCTTGTGTTTTCCTGTGGATTGCACAGGTACACCTGGCGCATGCCGGGTTTAAATACGGCAATGCTTCCGGCACCGATGGGTGTTTCACTTCCATCGCAGTTTTTTACATATATGTAGCCTTCCGTCACAAAAAGAAGCTGGTAGTCACTTCTGCCCTCCGGGCGAATTGCCCCCAGCTCCCGATTGAGCTCGACATAATGCCCGCAACTGCTGATAAACAGCGGTTTTGTGTGTGCTTCGGGCGGTATACTGTCTCCCCTGTAGATGTGTGCTTGTACTAAATTCATACTTTATCACCATTTTTCAGTATAAGCTTGCAAGAAAAATATGTCAAGCGCTGCGCAGTATTTTCCAAATTTTGAACAAGAAAATCTATTGAATCCAAGTCGGTGGTGCGATATACTCAAATTAACAATACAGATTAGGAAAGGAACGAAAGAAAATGGGGAAAAATTAGAAATCCGCAAAGACGGACTGTTTTTTGGCGGCGAACCATTTTACCTTGCATCGGGCGATATGATGCAGGCGCTTGGTGTGGATGTGCCGCTGTTTACAGCGAATGCGCACGAGGGCTTTAAGCTGTATAACGGATCGCGCAAGGAATACTGGACGGGCATTGATGTCCATAATTTAAACGACAAGATGGCAGAAGCAATTCGTAAGTATCAGCCGGACAAGCCGATTTATGTTGCGGAATTCTGGGCAGGCAGAGGCATTCAGCAAGGTGGATACTTTGCACGCCAGACGCCGCAAGAGGTTGCCGAGCATTATAAGGGAATCCTGGATATGGGAGCCTTTGTAAACTTCTATATGTTCTGCGGCGGCACGAACTATGGCTTTATGAACGGCGCACTGGAAGGGAAATACAACTGCGGCGTTCTGAATATGGACAATATATACATCCCATTCGGCACGAGCTATGATGTAGATGCGCCCGTAACGGAATATGGCGAGCCGACGGAAAAATATTTCCTCTGCAAGCAAATTCTGCGCGAGTACATGGAAAGTCACGGCTTTGAATTTACCGGCAGCAATGAAATGTCGCTGACAAGCAGGGTGCCGACTCAGGCAATCGATGAAATTGAGCTTACACAATCGGCAGATGTGCTTTCGCAGGCAGAAAACCTTTGCACAAAGCATTGCAAATCCGGAAGCCCGCTTACAATGGACGCACTCGGACAGGATTACGGTTTTGTTTTGTATACAACATATGTAAATCATACGGACGATATTAAGCGCATGCTTGTGCTTGAAGGCTTGCACGACAGAGCGATGGTATATGGTAACGGAGAATATCTCGGCTGCTATATGCGCGATAGAGACAACAAGCCGATCACCTTCTTTATACCGCCGTAGGGCATGCAGCTTGACATTCTGGTTGAAAATATGGGGCGCGTAAATTACGGCAACGCAATGCACACCGATAAAAAGGGCATCTGTAAATTTGTAAAGTTAGAGCTGCTTGGTGAAAACGGAGAACTTTTGGCATACAACTATTCCATAAAAATGGGCTTCGAAAACTACAGCCTGCCGATGAAAAATCCGGATGCCGCTACATTCGATAATGGCGCACAGGCAAACAGACCGGCGCTTTTCAAGGGTACGTTTAAAGCAACACCAGGCGTAGATACATTTGTAGATATGACGAAGCTGCACAAGGGCAATGTCTGGATTAATGGCTTTAACCTCGGCAGATATTGGGAGATAGGTCCGCAGGAAACTTTGTATGTGCCGGGTGAGCTTTTGCGCAAGGAAAATACAATTCATGTGCTGGAGCTGCACAATACAGAGAA
>JAFQPV010000113.1 GCA_017411585.1 Clostridia bacterium
GGAGGCGGTCGCCGCCGCCATTCAGTCCTTGGAAAAGGACAAAACAATTTTAGGCTACAGAGCTATGATTAACTGGGAAAAGACGATGAAGGAATCTGTCATTGCCTTAATTGAAATTAAGGTGACGCCGCAGATGGGCGAGGGCTTTGACAAGATTGCGAAGCGCATTTACCAGTATGATGTGGTACAGAGCGTTTATCTGATGAGCGGCGGTTTTGATTTGTGCGTAATGATTGAAGGTAAGACCTTAAAAGAGGTTGCTTTATTTGTTTCCGAAAAGCTTGCACCGATGGACTCTGTACAGAGCACAGCAACGCATTTTGTGCTCAAAAAATACAAAGACGCCGGTGTAGTGTTTCAGCAAGACAGCGGCGATGAGAGAAGGATGATTACATTATGAGCCGTTTTGATGTTGAGGCACTGCTTTCGTCGGTGGTCAAAAACATTCGCCCGTCGGGCATCAGGAAATATTTTGATATTGCAAATGAATTGGAGGATGTGATTTCGTTAGGCGTTGGTGAGCCGGACTTTGTTACTCCGGCGCATATCCGCGATGCGGGTATTTCATCGCTGGAAAACGGGCACACCTATTATACGGCGAATTCCGGCTTAAAGGAGTTAAAGTCGGAAATTGCCAAATACTTAGACAGAAGATTTAATTTAAAATACGATGGCGCATCGCAGGTGCTTGTCACCGTAGGCGGCAGTGAGGCTATTGACCTTGCGCTGCGCGCAATTATCGAGCCGGGCGATGAGGTGCTTGTGCCGGAGCCGAGCTTTGTGTGCTACAAGCCGGACGCGCAGCTTGCCGGTGCGGTGGCTGTGCCTCTGGAAACCTATGAAAAGGACGGCTTTGCATTAACGCCGGAGATTTTAAAGGCGGCAATTACGCCGAAAACCAAGGCGCTGATTTTGCCGTATCCGAACAATCCGACCGGCGGTATTATGACAAAAGAACAGATTGAGGCGATTGCCGAGGTTTTGGAGGGCACAAACATCTTTGTGATCTCCGATGAAATCTATGCCGAGCTGACCTATGGTGATAACAAGCATTTTTCGATTGCAGCACTGCCGGAAATGTATGATCGCACGATTTTGGTCAGCGGCTTTTCTAAAGCATATGCGATGACCGGCTGGCGACTTGGCTATGCCTGTGCGCACCCTGCGCTCATCAAGCAGATGACGAAAATCCACCAGTACGCAATTATGTGCTCGCCGACGGTGAGCCAGTATGCGGCAATTGAGGCACTGAAAAACGGCGATGAGGACATCGAAAAAATGAAGACGGAGTACAATCACCGCCGAAAGTTTATCGTAAACGGTATGCGCACCATCGGGCTTAGCTGCTTTGAGCCGCTCGGCGCATTCTATGTATTTCCGTGCATCAAATCGACCGGGCTTTTGTCGGACGATTTTTGCGAGCAGCTACTTTTAGACCAACGCGTTGCGGTGGTCGGCGGTACGGCATTCGGCGATTGCGGCGAAGGCTTTATCCGTTGCTCGTATGCGTATTCGCTTGACAGCATTGCAAATGCGCTTGACCGTATGGAGCTGTTTTTGAAAAAATTCAAATAATAAAATGGCAGACACCTTAAGCGCGTTATCCCAAGGGATACGCGCAGTGAAATTCGCTCTGAAGAGCGAGTGATATACGCCTTTCGGCGTGTGATATATGTTCTGTCGAACATGTGATATATTTCCTTGCAGGAAATGTTATGGAAAAAAGCCGTCTCTGTGATGAAGTGATATAATGATGGTAGACACAAAAAAGTGTCTACCATCATTTTTTATGCTATACTAAAGAAAAGGGGTTGATTTATATGGGAAGACCAAAAGGTGGAACAAATAATCATCATAGTAAAGA
>JAFQPV010000114.1 GCA_017411585.1 Clostridia bacterium
AAGCAATTGAAAAAGAAAAATTAATTGTCATTGTCCGCGGTGTGGCAAAAGAAAAGCTATTACCGCTTTGCGAGGCGATGTATGCAGGTGGTATCCGTCTTTTGGAAATTACCTACGATGCATCGGGAAAGGTAACGAGCGAGGAAACAGCGGAGAATATTCGTATGCTGGCAGATGCTTTTGTTGGCAGAATGTACATCGGTGCAGGTACGGTGCTGACCGAGGCGCAGGTAGAGCTTACGAAGAACGCCGGTGGCAGCTTTATCATCTCGCCGAATACAAAGGAAGCGGTTATCAAAAAAACGGTCGAACTGGATATGGCGTCTATGCCGGGCGCACTTACGCCGACAGAGATTGAAGCGGCACACGAGTACGGCGCAGACTTTGTAAAGCTTTTCCCGATTACGAACTTTGGACCGGACTATGTAAAAGCAGTGAAAGCACCACTTAGCCACATTAAGCTGACCGCGGTAGGCGGTATCAACGAAGAAAATATACCGGTATACTTAAAAGCAGGCGTTTCCGGCTTCGGTATCGGCACAAATATCGTCAATAAAAAGCTGATTGAGCAGGAGGATTGGGCGGCAATTACCGCGCTTGCAAAAAGGTATGTTGCGGCGACAGAGGCGTGAGTGTATGGCGTTACAGATGGTTTGGTACGAAAATGTTTCGTTGGGATATTCTTGACATTTGCGATTTCGAATGATATCCTAAAGGCATATCCTAAAGGCATATCCTAAAGGCAAAATCATACAGGGGGCATCACAATGGAAAACTATACAAATTGCAACATTAAATGCGGTTTTTACGAGTTGGATATTACACCCTTTCTGGGCGAACATATTCCGGGCTATTCAAGTATCCGCATTGCAGACGGCGTAAAAAGCAAGCTTTCGGTGAAAGCACTTGCGGTAGGTCATAGCGAGGTGGAGGCTGTAATTATTGCTATTGACGGCATTCGTACAACGACGGAGATTTGCGATGGTATTTACAGGCGCGTGCTGGAGCTTGTGGGTGTTGCGCAGGAAAAAATCCTGGTTGCTGCTACGCATAATCATACTGCGGCGACGTATTTTGATAACAAAATTCAAAAAGAGGACCCGTTTTATACACAGTTTTTAATTCGTCGTGGCGCGGATTGCGCTGTAATGGCAATAAAGGCGATGGAGGAGGGAACCATTCGCTATGGTTGTGGAAAGACGGAGAACATGGCGTTTATCCGCAACTATCGACTCAAGGACGGCGCAATCCGAACCAATCCGGGCGTTTTAAATCCGGAGATTGTAGCGCCGATCGGGCAACCGGATGAGGATTTTCCTTTTATGCTGTTTTATAACAAAGACGGAAAGCCGCTTGGTGCGCTGAGTAGCTTTTCACTCCATCACGATACAGTAACCGGCACAGAGTACTGCGCAGACTTTTCCGGTGCACTTGCAGACGAATTAAAACAAGCGTACGGTCGGGATTTTGTCAGCGTGTTTCTTGCCGGATTTTGCGGCAATGTAAACCATATCAACGTAAATTTGCCGGTGGAGGAATGGAAGCACCCGGTGTATTTGCATATAGGCAAGACATTGTTTCGTACCATGCACGAAAATGCAGCGCAGGCGTGTGCAATGGAAACGACTGAGGTGCGCTCGATGAAACGCACGTTCGAAATCGAACAAAGAAAGGTCTCTCCGGAAAAGATTGAAGAGGCAAAGGCACTGTTGAAATTAGATCCTGCTACCTTGGGTAAGCCGCTCGGTAAATACCCGGAATTGCCGGCGTTTAAACGCGCAAAGGCGCCCGTGCTCATTGATTACGCGAAAACGCAGGATAAACCCTGTACAGTGGTTATTCAGGCAATCCGCATCGGCGACTGTATAATTTATGCACTCTGTGGCGAAATCTATGTAGAATTCCAGCACTACCTTAAGGAAAATTCGCCTGCGACATTTAATATGTTTTCGTCTTTATCCAACGGTAGTTTCGGTGGCTATTTGCCTACGCAGGATATGTACGAGGTGGAGACGCTTTATGAAGCTCAGCTGCCCTCTGCAAAATTGAAAAAGGGTAGCGGTGAATTTCTCGTAGAGCAACTGGTAGAGATGGCAAAGGCGCTTATGAAATGAATGAATGATGCAAAGCAGTGGCATAGGCTACTGCTTTTTGCTTTGGCAGAATAGTGCAAAAAGTTAGCTGAATGATGCTATGTGTTTTTATTGCAATTTGCACAATGCAGTGTTAAAATCAAATTAAGTGTTTGTGCAGGTTACAAAATGACATAAAAAAGTGATTTTTTCACATTGTATTTTGCCTGCGTGGATGATACAATAAAATTGGAGATATGGAGACGAAAAGTATAAACAGGAGAGTGATGGTATGAAAAAGAAGGTTTTAAGCATTTTGCTTGCCAGCGTAATGCTTGTGTCGCTTTTGCCGGCAGTCGGCATGGCGGCAGAGGAGCGCATTGTCCTTTTTGAAACGGACTTTGAGTCAGAAACAGCAGGTGCAAATCCGACGAAATCCGGATTTGACAATGTTGTGTCGACGGATGTTGCCTGCTTTAAGGTTGTCGATGACGAAGACAATCAGGCACTTAAGGCTTGGCATGGCGACCACGAAAACCCCGAGGAAAAATCGCGCGGTCCGAGAATGGATATCAACGTGTCCACCAAGGGGCTTACGAACCTGCGCTTAGAATACGACGTAAAGCATAGCGGCGGTAATACCTCGTTTAAGGTGTATTTCACCGGTGCAAACAGCGGTAAAAACGCAGGTACAATCAATGCACCGTACGAGTTTAAAAAGTGGACACATATCGTAATTGATATGGATGTTGCCGCGCAGAAGGCAACTGTTTACGCCGACGGTGATAAGGCAACAACAGCAACGCTTAAGTTTTTGGATGAAGCAACTGTTTACATGCGCATCGCTGCAACCGTTGAGCTCGACGACAGCTGGGTAATGCTTGATAACATAAAGCTGTCTACAACGGATAAAGGCTATTCTTTAAACCAGGGCTTGAGCACAGACGATATTGCGGGCGAATACAATGCAGCAGATGCCGTAGCGGAAAGCGGCGATGTTGTAACGATTCTTGATGTCAACTTTGAAGACCACGAAATCGGCAGCCTGCCGCAGTATAAAAAGGACGGCGGCTTTACGACCGGCGCAGTAACGGATGTTGCTTGTATGCGCGTAGAAGACGATAACGGCAATAAGGTCATTCGCTGCTATCAGGGCGACCCGGTAAACTATCCGGAAACACGCTCGCCGCGCTTGGAGCGCTCCGTAACAAAGAACGGACTTAAGAAAATGACAATCGACTACGATGTAAAGTCGAGTCTCGGTGAAACCATTTTAAATATCGATTTTTACCCGACATCGGGCGGTAAGTATCTTTGCAGATTAAAGCCGCCGAGTGAGTTTAAGGAATGGACACATGTTAAAATCCGCTGTGATTTTGAAACGATGAAGGCGGATATTTATGTCGGCGGCAAAAAGCTGACAACAAAAAATATTGCATGGGGTGATGAAACGAGCTTTATGATTCGCGTTTCGACAGCTTGTGCAATTGACGGCAGCTACGTTATGCTTGACAATTTCAAGATCACCTCTCCGGATTTAGACCTCGGCGGTGCCGTGTCGGTTTCCGGCGACAAAATTTACTGGGATAAGTTAAAAATTGACCCGGCAACGAAAACCGGTATGCTCGAGGTTATGCGTATGGAGCATCCGCGTATTTTCGTGACGGACTGGGATGCGGTTCGTGCAAAGGCAGAATCGGATGAGGACTATAAGCACTTTAAAAACAATCTCCTTGCAACGGCAAACGGCGTTTTAAATTCAGAGCCGACTGTTTATATGCGCGGAAGCACGGGCACAATTAACGGTCCTTCAACATCTGCAAAAGATAATATGGTGACGCTTGCGGGTGCGTATCAGCTGACCGGGGATGTGCGCTATAAGGACAGACTTTACGCTGAGCTTGAAGCGGTCGGCAACTGGCCGGATTGGGGCTCGGATGCATTCTTGTGTACGGCGCATTTAAACCTTGGTTTTGGTATTGCGTATGACTGGCTCTATCACGAATGGACACCGGAGCAGAGAAAGAATATCGAAGGCTGGCTCATGGAAATGGGTCTTTCGCAGGCGGTGCTTTCCTACGAAGGCGTTATCGCCGCAGGCTGGGCAACTGCAGCATCGAACTGGAATAATGTATGTAACGGTTCAAACCTGATTGCGGCGCTCGCAGTTGCGGATACGCAGCCGGATGCGGCAGATTATATTTTTGCAAAAGTGGCAAAGTCGATTCCTTTTATGTATGAGGAATTGACAGCAGACGGTGGCTACTGTGAGCCGCTCGGCTACTGGGACTATGGTATCCGCCATTTGGTCAAGACGATGGCTGCACTTGATAGCTGCTTAAAGCCAGGTGAAACCCTGCCGGCTTGTCTTGATTTTTCGACGGTAACCGGCCTGGACAACACAGGCGATTTCCCGATTTACTACAACGGTGCAAGATACGGCTTTAACTACGGCGACGGTGAGTCTGCATTTGAAACTACGCCGATTCTTTAT
>JAFQPV010000017.1 GCA_017411585.1 Clostridia bacterium
TTCTCTGCCATGGGCTAAAACATAGTCAGAAGAAGTCATTCTATGCACCTGCGGTATATATTCCAGCAGTCCGGCCAAAGCGCCCGGAGTATAATCGTCCGTTCCTTGGTGCTGCATAATACCTTCGAAGCGACGTTTCGGCTTCGTTTCGCGCGAGGTACCGACCAACTCGGGGTCAATTGATACTTTCTTTTCCAAAAGAGCAATAAACTTCGCAGATGTACTTCTTTTTTCTGCTTTTCGATGATGAAAATAATTGTCTCTAATCAAAATACGCCTATCGCGGATAAGCTCGCCGGTATCAAGTCCATTTTCAATATCGCGTATTTCAAGCTCAAGTCTCGATATTTGCTTAGCATCATTCGCAAGCGATGCATCCGAAATCTTTTGCTTCTGCTTTCTGATATCAGCCTCAAGTCGTGTCTTTTTCCTTTCGAGTGCCTCTATCTGATTATCGATATAAGCATCATTTGTTCTTTGTACGCTCCGTGCCTTATCCTCATAACGCGCTACTTTCGCTTCATCAGCAGCGGCAGCCTTCGTGTCCTTACGTTTTCGTGCTTCGAAGGATTGTACTGCCGCTTCCTTTTTGCCCTCGATTGCATCCAGTGATTGTCGAACGTCCGATTTGCTTTCTTTTCTTTTTTGCAAATTATCAATATCGCGTTGCAGTTTGGCAATTTCGTTCTCAAACACTCGAATGCGTGACTGCACATAACCCGGTTTATCGCGCAATTCCTCGATGCGAGTCCATTTCTTCTCCATCTCTGCCTCATAATACGAAATCGCATCAGGATAGATAATCTTAAGGTCACGATTGCCCTCATTCCCTAAACGGTCATAGACACTGCGCACAAAATCTTTTAACTGCACAATTTTTCCCCAAGTCTTCGGAAATTCTCTCTTAACATCCTGCAAGGTATAGGTGTGTCTTTCGCCGTATTGGTCTTGCCAGTACCCTTCGCCAAGCATCTGAGCTGCAGCATCTTCTTTGCTGTCCGGCTTTATGCCAATCTCGTTCATAAACTTATATACAGCCTGCGCATCACGCATCTCTCTGCTTGTTCCAATTTTCTGACCTTCATCCACATACTTCAAAAAGCCGTCATACAAAAACTCTTCCAATTCCGGGTCGCCTGCAGCTGCAATTTCACACCTTTTTCGAATATCTCTCGTCAGCATACTCGGCGGTTCGTCCATCAATTTCACCTTAAAAAACTTTGCAAGAAGATTTCGCGGAAGTTGCGCAAGTTTTCCTCTTTGACGAATATCCAGTTTTTTTGCCTTTTCTGCAAACGCTTCGCTTATATCGACTTTGATGTGCGGACTTTCGATTGCACGCTTCACCTCATCTGAAACATCAAGTTTAGAGATTTCCTCTGGAGCAATCTGCGGCGCATCCTCTTTTTTGTCCTCTTGCTGCGTTACATTTCCCTCGGGATGCTGTAACTCAAACTTCCTTTTTCCTTCCGGCACTGCGAAATAAATATTTTGATTAGACCGCGTTTTAGGCGAAATAATACCCATATCCACCATTCGAGCTGCAGCTACAGTTTGAACATAAGTATCAATTGTACTTAGCAAGTCCGGAAGGTTTTCATAATACACGCGTTCGTAATATGGATAATTTTCTTTAGTGAATCCATCCGGATCCTGATAATTAAGTATGTCTGCAATTTCTTTAAAATAATCAGCACGCATTTCGGGACTTGCTTTACAGTTTGCTTGTATATATCGCTTTGCGAAATCAACAAATGATTTTTTTAAATCAGAATTCGTTGGCAACACTACCGTATTCGCTGCCGTCAGAAGTTTTTCGATAACATTTCTGTATTGCGTAAAAAACACTTCTCTAAAGCGCGGAGCATTCGTATCCAAGTACCCACCCTTTACGTGCTGAATATTATCATCAAGGAGTAATTTAGCACATGCCGCAGCGTTCCCTGGTGCCAAAAGCTCATTCACCTTTGTTTCTATTTCTCTGTCTGTACCCGAAAAAAGCTCATTCTCCGTCTCTGCCTTCTTTTTCTCGAACACTGCTTCGTGGTCTGCGATGGATTTCTGCAGCTCGGGGTTTACTTTTTGTACATCACCGTCTGACTGCACGATGATGTGGTCGTCAAGCTGCTTCTGCAGTTCCGGGTTGACACCCTTTTTCTGCACATCAAAATCTTCCACCCCTGCAGGTGTTGTGTCTGATTTTGAGGATGAATTGTCTTTACGTATGCTTTCCAAATATTCCGCTTCTTTAGCAAGTGCGGCGTTTTTTGCCTCAATCTGTTCTTTGGACAACATGCTATCCGGAAAGTATTTCAAAAAGTCGCCATATTCCGGATTGACATTTTCGAGAATTTCGGATATACTGATAGTGGAAGCTGTAGGCGCAGCGGATGTGAGACCGACATTGTCGGCGTCCTCCGCCAACCGTCCGGCTTCCGTTTTATTTTTCAGACAAACAGACAAATACAACTTGTTGTCTTGATTTCGAAACTCTTTCACTTCCAATTGCACAGGTACTATCTCATTGCCATCAAAAAACGCACTAGCAAGGACATATACATTTTTCAAATCAGGTGTTGCTCGTTGTGTACCAAAATATTTATCTTTGTGCACCTCAACGCCCACTGCATTTTTAACAACATCATCAAATACAGTCAGCATTTTTGCGAAAGTTTCATATTCTTTATGCTGTCGATGTATACTCTCGTTCAAAGAACCTGTAGAATATATGAATTCAACCTGAATATCCTTATTGTCCATTCGCTTTCCCAATAGTCCAAACTGCTCTGCAATTCGTTTCAAAATAGGCTTAGCAGCACTTTTATACTTAGTTTGAAGAGATGCAATATCCGCATCAGTCAAGTTTAATTTATAATTATTTTTTGCCACAACGGTAGTGATTTTCTTTTGTTTCAAAACTTTAGAACGCACATTGTCATCCATATTAGGCACAATCTTCCCTTGCATGGATTGAGTTGTCTTCTTCTTCAACGGTGACAGCATATCATCCACAGCTGCTTGTGCTTCTTTGGATATAGAGGCGGTCGGGCTTTGTTGCTTGATGAAATTCTGCAGCTCCTGCGGTCGGTCGGAAAATTCTTGCTTGACAATCTTCTGCGCACCCGGCGTCAAATTGTCAAACTCCATCCTTGCATTGCCGGTCATATAATCGAAAGCCTGAACGGTATCTACTGCTTTTTGCGTTTTCGTATCAACATAAACGTCACGCCCGGTACCGGCAAGCTTTACGCTGCCGCCTAAAAACGCAAGCATAATTGCAGCATCCTTCGCATCGTTCATCCTGGCAATATCATCTGCAGTATACGAATCAGACTGCATCGCACGCAAAATCAGCTTGCCGGGGTTTGTGTCTTCACCCGCTGCGAGTGCTTGCTCCGCGCGAATCGAAACGCCCTCCTGAAGATATTCTTCCGTCGGTTCGGTAATCATATTTACCAAGCCATCAGCAACAACCCTTACAACCTTGCCAAAAGATTTTTGCGCACCTTTGGAAATACCTTTTTTCACAAGTGCAGTGCTTATTTTCTTTCCCGCTTCTTCCAAAACATTGTTAAACGGTTTCTTCAAAAGTCCTGCAGCGCCGAACACGCTATTGACTGCCAGCTCCATTGCATACTCGATTGCAGCGCTCGCAAGCGCCTCATCCTTCGCCATTTCATATGCAAGCTCGACGTTTCCGGTCTCGCGCAGCGCCTTAACATATGCACCGCCGGCAGTCTGCTTATACATAAATTTTGCAGATTCATAGGCTGCGCCGTATTTTCTGCCTTCTAATGCACCGGTTGCAACGCCGGCAGGTCCGGCTACACCGTAACCAACTACAGCACCGGCAAAGCCACCTTCAATCTGTCCCTTGACGTTTGCAGAGAGCTGACGTAAAAACTGCGGCGCATATGCTGCATTATTTGCAACAAATTCATCAAATCCGGTGTTATTGGTAAATGTCTTTATATTATTGCTGTAAAGCCTGTCCGCTAAAAAGTCATAAATATCATTTGCAACAAGGTTTTCGTCCTTATGCTTCATAGAAACATAGCCCGCATCGCCGGAGCGCACACCGATATCGCCCTGGCGATAATTTGCAGCAATACGGCCAAACAGATTGTCATTGTATGTATTATCTGCGTGCTTTTCATAGAAATCTGAAGCTTTTTCAATTTCCTTTGCTATATCTTCTGCACCTTCCGCTTCTGCATATAGCGCGTTTTTAAAAGAACCGCCGTTTTTCTTAACGTAGTCTTCATACGCAGTATCTGTACGCGGTTTGGTGGATTTTGCAAGAAGCTTGCCCGCTTCTGCACTTTCTGCAGCCTGTTCTCGTGCATAGTCCAAGTCGATACCGTTTTCACTTACCGGACTTTTGGCATAAAAATTCCCCTGCAGAATATCAGATACATAATCGTACTTCAAAACGCTTTTCTGATGGTTGTTGTACGCTGTTTTAAAAGCATCGTAATCGTACAGGTGGGCGTACTTCGAAGGAATGTTGCCGTTAAGAATATCTTCTTCAGCTTCGTTAAAATACACATTTTCATCGCCGTACTTATGATAAAGTTTTCTGTTTTCCTCGAGCTCATCACCGAGCACAGACTGAATCGCATTGAGCATATCCTTGTCATTTGCATACTTGTTTACGACACCAACGACATCGTAAAATGTTGCATTGGCAGGGATTTCTTTTTTTGCTTGCGTTTTAAGCTGCGCCGCTTTTTCTTCCTGCGCACGCTTTGCTCTGCGCTCATCCATCCACCCGCGAACGGCGGCAGCATTTTCCTGTGCAGTCTTGGTCTGTGTATCAACCGGGATAGAAGCGCGTAAAGATGCAGCGCGCAACTGCAACTGTCTTTTCTTTTCCTCGGCAACCTTCTTCTCGTGCGCTTTTGCTTTTTTGATACCCTCTTCAGAGATGGCATCTTTAATAGAGACATTCTTTGCGCGCTCCTCTGCGCCGCTTGCTTTTCCCGATGCAGAGGCTTTTTTTAAGTCGAAACCGTTTTTCGAACGAATCTGCGCAGCTGCATCCTCTGCTGCTTTTTGCACGGACGAAGAAGAGGGTGCAGCAGCACCACCGGATTTGGTAGTGCCGCTGTTTTTTGTGGCTGCTTTGACAGCATCTTTCAAGCCGAATTGCTTTTTATTTTCCTCTTCTTTCCCCATCTCTATAATCTTGCCGTTTTCGACGAAAACAAGGTCATTCGCCGCCCCGCTATTTTGCCAAAGATTTCTTGTCATTTAAGTCACCTCATTGCTATTTAATGTACGGATTTCCGTCCTTGTCATACGCTATGGTCGGCGCGGATGAAGAACCACTGCCGGAGCTCTTTCCACTATTACTGGTTGTAGGAGCATCGACAGTTTTTTGCTCTGCGCCAAACTTCTTTTGATTCTCCTTTGCCTTTTTGATGCCCTCGTCTGACAGTGCATCACGAATAGTAACATTCATAGCACGCTCTTCGGCGCCGCTTGGTGTGTACGATGCGGCTGCTTCTTTAAGGTTAAAGGATGTGCCTTTTTTCGAAGTACTCTTGCTTGAGGTAACTTTGCTTGTTTCGGTTGCGTTCGGGTCATACGGCACCAAAGACGCGCCCGAGTCGAATGAAGCGCCAAGTGGTGTGAACGGCGTGGCCGCACTTAAAGGTGCGCTTGCGTAATTACTGCCGTTTACTGCGCTGCCTGCCGAAGCTGCTGCGCCTTGCTTAGCTTTCGCGACGCTGCCCTCAGGACCCCATACAGCATCATAATCATAACGCATCTCGGGGTCATATGTGTTATACTCCTTCTGAAGCAATGCGTTCTCAAACTTGTTTCTTTCATCGGCATACTTGTTATCAATCCACTTACCTGTCGCATCCTCAATCGCGCCCTTGGTGAGCGCATCCTTATAGGCAATATCCGACTGCGTAACCTTTGGATACCAATCATTTTCGATATTCTGACGTACAGTTGCTGCCTCGAGATTTTTTGCCTGCTCCTTCGCGATAAGCGACTCGTTGTCAAGGCGGCGGTCGTCGTTACCAAAGCTGCGGCCTTCTCTCCACGCATTAAAGCCATAGTCTCTGTCAGCATTCATCTGTGCAACACGGTCGCTGTAATTCTTCATGAGCTGCGCATTGCGTTCAGACAATGCCTGCATACGTCTTTGCTCAAACTCTGCCATAAGCGCACGAGAAGCCTCTGCCTGCTGCTGATACGATTGATTGATATCGTTCGAGTAGTTTGCGAGTGCACCGAGGCGTGCCGTTTCGCTATAACCACTGGAAGGCGCAGCACCGAGACCGCGGCCGATGCCCTGTTCCGCAAGCAGGTTTTCCATACCACGCGACTGTCTTGCATACGCTAAATCCGCAGCACGTCGCTGTGCTTCATAGACCTTCATCTGATTCTGCATCTGCAGGCGCTGCTGCTGCGCAAGACTTCGCTCCATCTCGTTGTAATTGCGCTCTGCAAGTGCATCTGCTTTATCGTATATCGCATCGGTATTCAAATCCTCCGGCACATACTGGTTCAGATATCCCTTTGCCAAAGCAGTTACTTCATCATTCGCATACTGCGCCATTGCTTCACCGCCGGCGGCAATTTTTGCATTACGCGATGAAAGGAAGTTTCGCATCATCGCTTGGTTCTCTTTCGTAGCCGGCTGAAGAGACAATTCGCGAATCAACGTGCTGTAATCCACATTGTCACGAACACCGGGCGTTGCGGTGTATACGCTTGCCATCTGATGCACATCGTCATTTGCATACTGCGCATATTCCGGCAAAGCTGTTTTGTCAACACGCCCTGCCTGCATCGTCGCTACATTGCTGACATTCTCCACAGTACGCGGCTTCTGCATCGCCGGAAGCATTTCTGCAGCATAGTTTCGGTTGATATGGTTTTTCTCAGCAGCGTTGAAAGCTTGAATTTTATTCGCCTGCTGCGCATTGTTGAATTCATTTTTTGCGGAAACAGTTTGCGCCGATGGAACCGCATCGAGGGGTTTAACTCTTGAACCCTCTCTTACTTTGGTTACCGGTCCCGAAGCCGTCATGCTCGTATAGAATTGTGTCGAATTCTGCGTTGCCATATTTCATCACCTCTCATACATTATTTTTTCGCATAAAGCGCACAACCTTACGCGCAAGCCAATACAGCCTGCCGTTTGGTTCTGCATCCATTTCATCCAGCATGCCGACACTGTCAGTCACGATACCGCGGTGTGCAAGCTCCCACACGATGTCGTTCGGTTCGGTAAGCTCCGGGGCTGTGATAAGACGGTTCTTAAAGCTTGTCCATGCGGATTCGTCATTCACAAACGGTGCGGGGCAACACTTGCCGGTAACGTCATAATGACGGATTACCTTTTCAATCGGAACACTATACAGCTGCATCAGATGTTTTGTAAGCTCCACAGCAGTGTCAACGGTTTCCTTGTCAAAATACCAACCACGCGCTTCGTCGTAATGGCAGCAAATTTCAATACCGATAGAATTATCGTTTCTGCAGTACGGATGCTTGTATTTCCCCGTCTCGCTGCCGCAGTGCCACGCTCTGTGCTTTGGGTCAACGCTCTGATATACCGGTGTACCCTCAGAAGCGTGTCCAACAAAGAAGTGCGCAGATGCGCCGACATCATTGTGTCCATAATAGATTGCATTTGCCTTCGCGCCGCCGGTTGCACCAACGTAGTGAATCACTATGTATTCAATCTTACCCTTGCGCTTGCTGTAGTTTCGCGCATCGCACGGATATGTTTTTATGATATCCATATCACTCACCATCCTTTAACTCGTCTGATTCTGCCTTTGATTTCAGCACTTCAATTGCGCGCGTTAATACGCTTGGGATTGGAATGCCCATCAGACCTGCGTTCTCAATAATGCTGATGGTTTCGTTTGTAATAAATGCAATAATTACCGCATTGCAAATGATACTCAGCTCCATGACGACATCCAATCTCGCCGCTACGAGCACCATCAGCAGCATAAAGCATTTTCTGCATAAGCCCTTCAGTCCGGCACGCGATTCAAGCGCACCGGTCGCGGACTTTGCGGATTTGTGAAACACACCGGCAACGATGATGCCGGATATGTAATCAATCGCCATAAATACAAGTAACGTCGTCATACCTGTGCTCCAACCTCCGAACAATGATGCGATTGCACTTCCTAAGAAGCCTATTGCTGTGCAAAATCCAGTTTTCATAATGCATCCTCCTCAATCAATTTCCACCCAGCCGGATACAGCTCGGGCGCCCATACGTTATTGTCGACGGTGCTTTCATACACCTTACCGTTTCGCAGAACCCTATCGCCGGTCATATACGGATTTGTGCTGTCCGGCTGTTCCCACTCAAGCACTGTACCGTCCGTAGACACAAGCACCTTTGCATATAAGCTCGGTGCGTTCGTCGGCTCCCATCCGACTTGCGAAGTGTGTTCTATAAGTACGTTGTAGAGCAATCCGGCATAGCGCACCTTCCGTCCGACCGGGTAAGACGCGCCCGGTTGCCACGTTTCAAACAGCGTAACTGCTTCAAGTGCCGTTTCATCGTCAAGGCTCTGCACAGCCTTCTCGATAATCGGGCGAAGCTGTTTTGCATATTCTAATAACGTCAATTACTCCACCCCCAATAGCACTTTTGCTGCAGCAAGCTCATCTGTTAGCGACTGCACGGTTGCCTCAAGCGCCACAATGCGTTCTTCCGGGGAAACCTCAGCCTCCATTTCCGGCGCATCTGCACTGCTTTGGATTTCTTCCGCTGTCATATCTCGGTAAA
>JAFQPV010000115.1 GCA_017411585.1 Clostridia bacterium
GAATATTTAGAAAATTCAGTTGAAGAGACAAATGCGCTTATAGAAACGCTTGCTAAAATTCCGGCGCCGTCAAATCATGAGGAAAAACGTGCGCAGTTTTGCCTTGCATGGCTTGAAAAGCAGGGTGCAAAAGGCGCGTACATTGACGAGGCGTTAAACGTTGTCTTTCCGCTAAATTGTGAAGGAAAGAACGAATTGGTTATGTTCGCCGCGCATTTAGATACCGTATTTCCGGATATGGTTGAAATGCCGTTTACAAAGGACGATAAGTGCTTTTATGCACCGGGCGTCGGCGACGATACGGCAAATGTTGCCGTAATGCTGATGGTGATTAAATATTTGATTCAAAACAACATTCAACCAAAGCGCGGTATCGTATTTGCTTGTAATGCAGGCGAAGAGGGCCTGGGAAATTTAAAAGGTGTAAAGCAGCTGATGCACGACTTTGATGGTCGCGTTTCGGAGTTTTATACATTCGATTTGGATTACAGATACGTATACAATCGCTGTGTTGGTTCGCACCGTTACCGCATTGTGTTTAAAACGGAAGGCGGTCATTCTTTTGCGGCATTTGGTAACCGAAATGCAAATCATGCTATGGCGGACATGATTTGTGATTTGTATACCTGCATCGTGCCGAAGGATGGGGACAGCACGACAACCTACAATGTTGGTGTTGTAGAAGGTGGCACATCTGTAAATACGATTGCACAGCATGCTGAAATGATGTATGAGTACCGTTCGGACACGGAAAGCTGTCTTGCAAAAATGCAAGAATTCTTTGAAGCATCGGTAAAAAGAGCAAAAGATAAGAATATGGCAGATATTATGGTGGAAACGATTGGACTTCGTCCGTGCAGTGGTAAGATTGATGCGAAAATACACGCCGAAATGTATAATAAATGTGTTGCGCTTTGCAAAAAACACGGCGGCGTAGAGTGTGTACTGGCTTCTGCTTCGACAGACTGTAACATTCCGATGTCGCTTGGTGTTCCGTCAGTATGCCTTGGCCTTTGTGATGGCGCAGGTGCGCATACACGTGAGGAATATGTGTATATCGACAGTATTCCAAAAGGCTTGAAGATTGCGGCGGAATTGATTTTAGGTTATTGTTAAAATAAGAATCCCTTGTCAATGACAAGGGATTCTTTGTTGTTATTTTTTGAGTATGCCAACATCGGACATATCAATTTGTTTGAAACCAAGCTTAAAAGCAGGGGAGTCGGGCATTAAGTTGTAGTCGTGATTCTCGAAGTCGACAAACATCGGGTCTGCTACAATGGAATCTGAATCAAATCCGATTTCATCGCGTGCCTGCGCCATGGAATATATGATTTGCTTTTCGCTTTTTGCAAAGCGCATAAACTCGGGTGCGGTATTGCTGAGGTCGAAAAGCAGATTTCTTGTGGAAATCAAATGCTTATCGCGCAGCTCGTAATGCGCTGTTCCTTCGCTGTCTCTTGTGAACCCAATCGTAAAGAAGGGCATACTGTCGGAAACAATAATGTTGTTTTCAAACAACAGGCTTGTATGATCTTCACCGCGTGTCATCGCAATCGGTGCATTACCGGCACGAACAAAGATGTTGTTTCTAACTGTGTTATTAAAGCCGTAATGATTGTGGAAGCAGTTGCTGGTCAGGTTATAGCAAATATTGTTTTCGATTAACAAATAGCTGCTGCCTTCGTCCGGGTAAATACCCCAGCCGCCGCAGTGTTTGCTTTCTA
>JAFQPV010000116.1 GCA_017411585.1 Clostridia bacterium
CAGGGCATGCCTTTTCACAAAGCTTACAGCCGATACAACCGACACTGCAAAGCTTATTCACAACTGCGCCCTTGTCTTTATTGTGACAACCGACAACCGCCTTAGCCTCTGCCGGCACAAGCTCAATTACGCCCTTCGGGCAAATCTGCATACACTTGCCGCAAGCCGTACACTTCATTTCATCTACTACAGCAACACCGTTTTCGATGCGCAGTGCATCAAACGGACAAGCCTTCACACAAGTGCCTAATCCTAAGCAAGCAGAAGAACAAGCCTTCATACCGCCACCGAGACGCGCCGCTACCAAGCAGTCCTCTACGCCGGTATATATGTATTTTTCTACAGCAGTATCTTTTACACCGCTGCATTTCACATACGCACGCATACGTTTTTTCTCAACTGCCGCTGCGCCCATAATCTCGGCAATCTTCGCCGTATTTTCGTTGCTGCAGCCCGGACAAGCCGTAATTGGTGCCTCGCCGTTCACAATTGCCGCCGCAAGGTTTGCACAGCCTGCATAACCGCAGCCGCCGCAGTTTGCACCCGGCAGAAGCTCTGCAATTTGCGCAATACGCGCATCTTCTTTGACATGAAATAAAATCGCTGCAACGCCTAACAGCGCCCCGAAAAGAATACCGAGGCCGCCAAGCACTAAAACCGCTGTTAAAATCTGCATAGCCCTTGTACTCCTTTCTTAAATCTGAAATCCGGAAAAACCGTTAAATGCCAAAGCCATCAAACCGGCAGAAACAAGCGCAATCGGAAAGCCCTCCATACACTTCGGCGGCTTGGAAAACTGCATACGCTCACGTACACCTGCAAAAAGCACAATCGCCAGTGTAAAACCAAGTGCTGAGCAAAGTCCAAACAGAACGGACTGAATAAAATTATAGCCATTCTGCACGTTCAAAATCGCCGCACCGAGCACTGCACAGTTGGTTGTAATCAGTGGAAGATAAATACCAAGCGCATTGTAGAGCGCAGGCATCAGCTTCTTTAATACCATTTCTACAAACTGTACCAATACAGCAATGATTAAAATAAATGCAATTGTCTGCAAATAATCCAATCCGAGCGGTACCAATACATAAGTCCACGCAAGATATGTAAGCGCACTGGCAAGCGTCATAACAAATGCAACAGCACAACCCATACCGACTGCCGTGTCAACCTTTTTCGAAACGCCAAGGAACGGACAGATACCCAAAAACTTTACAAGCACAAAGTTTTCAATCAAAATCGCTGTCAAAACAATATTGATAAATCCTGCAAAATCCATTATGCCGCACCGCCCTTCTTTTCGTTTTTATTACGGATGAGCTGAATAATTGCAATCAGAAGACCGAGCACAATAAAACCGCCCGGTGCCAGGATAAATACCAGCATCGGCTCATACGCCGCGCCCAAAATTTGCACGCCCCAAATTGTACCTGCGCCCAAAAGCTCACGCACGGTAGAAATCAGAGAAAGAGCAACTGTAAAGCCGAGACCCATACCAAGTCCGTCCAGTGCAGAAAGACCAACGCTGTTTTTCGAGGCAAATGCTTCCGCACGCGCTAAAATGATACAATTTACAACAATCAGCGGAATAAAAATACCCAGGCTTTCTGCCAAAGCCGGCAAAAATGCATTCAAAAGCATTTCTACCATCGTTACAAAGCCCGCAATAACAACAATATATGCTGCGATACGGATTTTATCCGGAATGCACTTTCTCAAAAGCGAAATCACAACATTGGAAGCAACCAGCACGGCTGTTGCCGCAAGACCCATCATAAAACCGTTCTGCAGCGAGGTCGTTACCGCCAAAGTCGGGCACATACCGATGAGCTGCACAAAGGTTGGGTTATTTTCTATAAGACCGGCGGTCAAGGTTTTTACTGCTTTGTTTTCCTTCATTATTTAACCGCCTCCATTTCTGCATTTAAGCCGGGCGTCTGCATAAGCCACTTTGCAGCTGCAAGCGCAGTATCCGCCCCTCTGGCAATCGCTTTCGAAGAAATCGTTGCGCCGGAAAGTGCCTGAATCTCGTCTGCCTTCTGCGCTGACTTCGCCGCACCGACCACTGCCGTTTTTCCCTTAAACTGATTTCTGAATTCTTCTTTTGTAATGTTTGCACCAAGACCTGCTGTTTCGCCGTGCGATAAAACGCTGACACCGGTAATAGCTAAATTTGTATCAACACCAAAGATCAGCTCCATCGCGCCGCCGTAACCGGAAGGTTCAACCTTAACACAGCAACCAACAATCTCACTATTACTTTTTGCAAAATATGCTCCGGTAATCGGTTCCTGCAATTCATATAAAGCTATTTGCTCTGCCACTTCAAAGCCGTCTGCTTCAATTACCTCAGCAAGCGCCTTTTGCTCTGCCAAAGCACTGTTTTGCGCGATTTTGTCCTTTGTTAAAAGGTTTGCACCGGCAAGAAGCGCAGAAACCACAGCCGTAATCAAAAACAATACAACTGCATTTTTCAAAATTTCTTTTACCTTAGCCACGCTTCTTCACCTCCCCGAACACGCGCGGACGCACCAGCTTATCAATCAGCGGTGCCGCGATATTCATCAGAAGGATAGCATAGGTTGTGCCCTCCGGATAACCGCCGAAACGGCGAATCACAAACGTTAAAAGACCACAACCGATACCGAACACAATCTGACCTGCGCCCGTTACCGGTGTTGTCACATAATCCGTTGCCATAAACCATGCACCAAGCATAATGCCACCGGAGCAAAGACTGATGAGCACAAAATGCAGATCAAACGGATATGTACCAAACAGAAA
>JAFQPV010000117.1 GCA_017411585.1 Clostridia bacterium
CGTAGGGCTACGATTTCGCTATTGCTTCTTCTCTCCCACACCTCACGATGTGAAACTTGCAAGTCGCTTTTGAGTTCGTCGGTAACTACGCCTCGGTGGACTTTCACCACAGAGCATTGATATGCCCGTCATACACAAAAAGGAAGTAAGCTGTGCTTACTTCCTTTTTTATTATACATCAAAAATTCCATTTTACGCGCTGCTTTTCTTTGTCGAACGGCACAAAGGTTTTTGTATAGCTGATACCGGCAAATTTTCCGTTCATCGGAAAGAATGTCACATCGACCACCGCCGCAATCAAAGCCAAAATGTCCGACGAAATCTGATACGAGCAATCTATGCTGTATTCATTTAGCCCGGCAAATGCCCACTTGTCCAATTGAAATAGTGCAACCTGCACCTCGTTCTTCATCACAGAAATGCAGTTGTCGGAATGCATCGAAATTTCGTACAAATCACCACGAATGTTCAAATGCAGCTCCGGCGGCACATAGGATTTTCGCTTGCATTCACCGATGAGCACGCCGTCTTCATACAAACTGTAGCGCCAAAATTTTGAATGCAGGAAATTGAGCGGAAACAGGATGATTTTAAAGACATTCCATTTCTGTCTGCAACAGATTTTTCTTTCGCCTTGGATAACCTCGATTTTTCTCGGCAAAAAACCAAACGTATAGCGCGCAAGTGCAGCACTTTGCTTCTGCTTGTCAAAACGAAATTGAAATCCGCGCCAAGAAAAGTTTTTTACACATTTACATTTCATATTTTCTCCTTATAGCAAGCCGCTCTCGGTTAAAATCAGCTCCATACTGATTCTGAGCCCCGGCTTAAAGCTTTCACGCACGACCCACTCTTCTCTCGTATGTGTGCCGCCGCCGTCATAATTGGCAAGCGCAACCGCCGGAATGCCTAAAGAATGCGGAATATTGCAGTCCGTCGAGCCGGATTTTTCTACAGCCTCTATGCCGAAATGCTTAGACTGTATCTCTCTTGCACGGTCTGTAATTTTCTGTAGCTTTGCCATATCCATATCCACGCGCATGCACGGGCGGTTGCCGACAAGCTCCACCTTAAGCTCCAGGCAGTTTGTCTTTGCTTTTTCAAAGATTTCAGCAAATTTCTTTTCCATAATTGCAAGGCACTCTACATTGTCCGAGCGGTACTCGCAAAGCATCGAAGCATTCTGCGCAATTGTATTTACGCTTGTGCCGCCCTCAATGCTGCCGACATTGTAGGTCGTTCTGCTATCGCCGATGACCGGCACCTCGATGGCATAAATATCATTGACAATGCCCGCAAGCACGTGAATCGCATTGCGGTTGCCGAATGCGCCGAAGGAATGTCCACCCTCGGTTAATGCCGTAATCTTATAGCGGTGCGAGCCGACACTTTTATTTGTCACGCCAAACGGTTTTGAGTCAAACGAATACAAGTATTCGATTTTATCCCCGAAATCCTGAAACAGCTGACGCGTGCCCTTTAAATTGCCAAGCCCCTCTTCGCAGGAATTGGCTACAAACATAATCGTTCTCTTCGGCACAATGTTGTGTTCTGCCATATATTTCACACAAGTCAGCATCCCTGCCAGGCTGCCCGTGTCATCGCCTGCGCCCGGGCAATGAATCTTTTCGCCGTCATCAACATAATCAAGCGGCGTGTCCATCGGGAATACCGTATCGGTGTGCGCCATAAATACAACCATTTTTTCACTCGGCGCACCCATCGTGCAAATAACATTCTTCGCCTCATCTATGTACGCGTTTTCAATGCCTGCCACTTTGAGATATTCCAAAATATACTTCGCTCTTTCCTCCTCAAAATGTGACGGTGCCGGAATCAGGCACAGCTCGCGGTGCAGCTTTAAAAGCGCCTCAAAGTTTTCCTCCGAAAATTTCTGCAAATCCATTTTTGCTCTCTCCTTAAAATATGTTCTATTGTTTTTTAGGCTTTATATAAATACCAATCTTTTTAGTAATTGCGACACATAAGGTTTAGATGCAAATCTTTTTGGTCGATAGCTCGTGTCAAGTCAGGCGAAAATATTTATAACGTGGCGGTACGCTTGTCGTTCCCCTAGCCTAGCTATCACATTTTCCCCTGCAGTATCGCCTTGCGTACTGCGCCGACCACTCTTGTGCTGATGGGCGGCACTTCCTTTACTGCGTTATACAGCAACCGAATATCCTCATCGCTTTTTGACGGTTTTTCCCTTATCAAGCTGCAAATTCTTTCAAGCGGCTCAATGCAGCCGTCCAGCATGCGGTTGATTTGCGCCTCCCCTTTTGCGCAATTGCCGCACGGATGATAGTCGTGCGCCGTATAAATCTCGCGCACGCCCAGACCGCACACCTTTTCAATCGCTTCCATATACTCCACCGGAAAACCGATGTTTGCGCCCCAGTCCTGCGAGCCGAAAATACCGTACACCTGCAGGCAGTCGCCGGTGATAAGCGTGCCTGTTCTTGTATCCAAAAGTGCCATACAGTCCTCCGTATGTCCAGGAATCGTAACCGTGCGCAAAACCTCTAAAACAGCCTCCCCGTCCTCAGGCGCATGCACCTTGTAACCGACAAGCTTTTCCTTCAGCGCCGCCGAGCGCGACAATACGGTTACATCCGGAAAATGCTTTAAAAGCTCTGCAAGTGCACCGGCGTGGTCGCGGTGATTGTGCGAAATAAATATGTATTTTAAATCCGCTTTGCCGATGTTTAACGCCTCCAGCATCGGCAGGACGTAGCCTTCTGCATCCTCATCAAAGCTTGCCGCATCAAACATCACAGCGCCTGCAGGCGTTTTCACTGCGCACACCGTTGTGTAAATGTCTTTATACGGCGGCAAAATTTTATATATATTTTCGTGAATGGCTATACTCTCATTATTCATCTTTCCGTGCCCTCTATCTTTGATTTGTAATCAACTGAATCGCTTTATTCAAGTTCTGAACTTCAATTTTGTCCTCGCCATAGGCATACTCGCCGTCCAGGCTCCAGTTGATGTTCTCCTTCGTTTCAACAACAATGCTTTTTGCGCTCAAAAATGTTATCATTTCCGTATCATACCGTTTCGAGCTCAATGCAAGCACGATTTCGTTAAGCTCCAGCAAATCCTGCGGCAGACGAATCAGCAAAAGCTCAAACTTACCATCGCTGAAATCCACCAGCTTCGGGTCGAGACTTACCACGCCGCCGACCGAGGTCGAATTGCAAATCGCGCCGAAAATAAAGTCATCCTCAATCACCTTGCCATCTGCAGTAAATCGCAGGTGCATACTCTTTAAATGCGCAATATCCTTAATCCCCTCAAAAGCATACGCTAAATGCCCGAGCGTGTTTTTTACGGTTTGCGGCGTTTTATACGATGCCTCCGTAAACGCACCAAACGATGCCACATAGGAAAAATTTCTGCCGTTAAACGAGCCGATGTCGATTGCCTTCGGCGTACCGTTTACAATGTCCTCCGCAGCCTTTAAAATGTTTTTGGACAGCTTCATACTGTTTGCAAAATCGTTCGTGCTGCCTGCCGGGATATAGCCGATTTTCACCTCCGCGCCGGACTTTAATACGCCGGCAACCACCTCGTTAAAGGTGCCGTCGCCGCCGATGGCAACCACCAAATCAAAGCCTGCGGCATTCTTCTTTAAATATGCCTTCGCATCGCCTGCCGCCTCGGTTAAATGCACCGTACTTTCATAGCCGTGCTCGCCAAACAGCACTA
>JAFQPV010000118.1 GCA_017411585.1 Clostridia bacterium
TGTCCGTATCCATCCGGTCGCCCACCATGACGCTCTCCTCGGGGCTTGTCCCCAGGCGGCTCAGGGCATTCTTGATCATCAGGGGATTGGGCTTGCCCACGAAATAGGCCTTCTTTCCTGTGGCGATCTCAATGGGAGCGATGAGGGAGCCGGTGGCAGGCATTACGCCCCGCTCGGTGACGCCTATAGTATCCGGATTTGCGCCAATCAGCTTTGCGCCCTTGTTTACAAGCTCAATTGCCTTTTCGATTTTTTCAAAATTATAGGTTCTGGTTTCGCCGACAACCACATAGTCTGGGTTAACGTCGTTCATATAAATGTTTTGGTCATACAGTGCCTTGGTTAGCGCGGCTTCACCGATTACATAGGCTGTGCAACCCGGATTTTGACTGCTTAAAAATGAAGCGGTCGCAAGTGCGCTTGTATAAAAATGGTCGGGAGAAACATCTAGCCCCATTCGCGCAAGTTTCATACTCAACTCGTGCGGCGTTCTTTCCGGACTATTGGTTAAAAAGACAAATTTCTTGTCATTGTCCAGCATCCAGTTGACGAATTCCGTTACACCGTCTAAAATACGTTCGCCATGATAGATGACACCGTCCATATCACATATAAAGCCTTTTTTCTCTTTGATTTGCTTCATGGCTATTTCACCTCATATTATTGTTTTTCTAATTATAGCACTATTCTTGTAAAAATTCAATCGGAAACAGAAGTATTTTTGCTTGCCTGCCTTTATCTTTTGTGTTATAATTCAGCTATAATATTTGTATAAGGGGCGGTCATTATGAAAATTTCAACGGAAATTAAATCTTCGGCAAAGGTCATCGGCGAGGAAAAGGCAGTAGAATTTGTAGCAAAAGCAGGCTTTGATGCGTGGGATTTTTCGATGTTTAAAATGGCGGGCTTTGATTGGGTAAACAAATGCTTTAAAGCGACGGACCATCCGCTCGCGGGTAAGGATTATTTAAAATTCGCAAGAAGATTAAAGCAGATTGGTTTGGACAACGGTATTGTTTGCAACCAGGCGCACGCGCCGCATCCGCTGTATTGTGCTGAAATTCGTGGCTATATGGAGCGTGCGCTCGAATGCACGGCGGAGGCAGGCGGCAAAATCTGCATCATTCATCCGGATAATTATAAAAGTGCCGAGGAGAATGCTGAAATGTATTTCGAGCTTTTGCCGGTTGCAAAGCAGTACGGCATAAAGATTGCGACGGAAAATATGTGGAACTGGAATGATGAAACAGACAGAGCGGCTTTTTCGGCGTGCGCCTCGCACGAGGACTTTTTAAAGCACATTGAGTGCGTAAATGACCCGGATTTTGTGGCTTGTGTGGATTTGGGGCATGCAGAGATGATGGGCGATATGACGAGCGCGGCTACGATGCTTCGTACGCTCGGTAAGCATGTACAGGCGTTGCATATTCACGATAACGACCAATGGCACGATTCGCATGCGCTTCCGTTTACAATGCAAATGGATTTTGATGCGATTGTGCGCGCACTAAAGGAAATCGGCTACGATGGCTACTTTACGCTGGAGGCGGTAAATCATCCGATGGGCGAGACGGAGGAGAGTGCATTTGCTGCACTCAAGGAAATGGCAGCGGCGGCAAGAAAGCTTGCGAAAATGTTTGATGAGGCATAATAAAAGCAGGACAGTGGTTACTGTCCTGCTTCTTTACTTTTTTTGATATATTCGCTTGGTGTCATACCGTGATGCTGCTTAAACATTTTTGAAAAGGTGAATATGTCGCTGTAGCCGACGGAGTAGGCGGCAACAGTGACGCTGCTTTGGTTTTCGCACATCAGCTTTGCCGCAAGCTGCATACGGTAGGCGAGCAGATACTGCTTCGGCGATACGCCGACTTGCTTTTTAAACAGCGTGGAAAAATAGGTGCGGTCGAGGTTCAGCCTTTGTGCAATTTCCTCTACAGTGATGCCGTTCATATACTCCGAGTGTATACATGTCAGAGCGGCTTCGACATAGCCGCCGGGCTGCTCGCTGGTGCGCAGAAGCAGCGTGAAAAATTCCCAGAGCTTTGCTGTTAAGAAGGCACTGCGGCTCGCTTCGTGCTTTTCGCAGTCCTTCATTGCCGTGAAGATGCTGCGCGCCTCCGGACAGTGCATTACATCCGGCAAAGGCGCCGGCAGCGCATCGCTTGCGGTAAAGCCAATCCAGATGTAGTTCCACGGGTTGTTTTCATTGGCTTGGTAGTAGGTTTCGACATACGGCGGAATTACGAAAAAATCGTCCTTGCCTACGGTGTATTCCTTGTCGCCGATGCGAAAAATACCGCTGCCGGACACAACATAATGAATAAGCCAATGTGTGCGCACTGCAGGTCCGAAAAAGTGCGACGGGGCACAGTCCTCGTAGCCGAATTGGACGGGACTTAAGTCTTTATAGCCCATATCCGGGATGATGCTCATATGATACATACAGCCTCACGGTCCTTTCGAAAAACAACAAAATGACAAATACATATAACATTATACCATGTACAATTTTGGGGTGTCAATATATAATTGTATTATCCTGAATTTAAGGCTAAGGAGGCTATGCAATGAAAATTACATTCATGGGTGCGGGCAGCACCATTTTTGCAAGAAATGTCATCGGCGACTGTATGTGTGTAGAGTCGCTGCGCGATGCGACTTTTGCGCTGTATGATATTGATCCGCAGCGCATCGAGGAAAGCAGAACCATTCTGGAAGCCATCCGCAAGGCGAAGGGCGGTTATGGTAAAATTGAGTGCTATGTCGGCGTCGAAAACAGAAAAGAAGCACTGCGCGGTGCGCGCTTTGTGGTCAATGCGATTCAGGTCGGCGGTTACGACCCGTGCACAATTATTGACTTTGAAATCCCGAAAAAGTACGGTCTGCGCCAGACGATAGCCGATACGCTAGGCATTGGCGGTATTATGCGCGCGCTGCGTACCATTCCGGTGATGGAGGATTTTGCCCATGACATGGAAGAGGTTTGCCCGGATGCGCTTTTGATGAACTATACCAACCCGATGGCAATGCTTTCAGGCTACATTCAGCGTTACACGAATGTTAAGACCGTCGGTCTTTGCCACAGTGTACAGACTTGCTCGGAGTGGCTGTTAAAGCGTCTCGGCATGGAGGATAAGTTGGAGGGCAGACGCGAGTTGATTGCCGGCATCAACCATATGGGCTGGCTGTTGGAAATTTACGATCAGGCTGGAAACGACCTTTACCCTCAAATCCGTTCCCGCGTGGATGCATTTTTGGCAGCGCCGACCAAGGAGGGCGTTTCGCCGGACCGTGTGCGTATGGAATACATCAAGCACTTCGGCTATTACTGCACAGAATCGAGCGAGCACAACGCAGAGTATAATATGTTTTATATCAAGAGCAAGTATCCGGAATTGATTGACAAATATGAAATTCCGCTTGATGAGTATCCGCGCCGCTGCATTAA
>JAFQPV010000119.1 GCA_017411585.1 Clostridia bacterium
ACGAGCATTTCTACTTGTTCTTTGTCCATGAACAGGTAATCCTTTTTTATGTCTTACACCTTGATAACTATTGATTTCCATCTTATTTTTGATGTTCATATAAGCATCGTTTTGCTGCAACAAAATATCGACCTTGCTTGCAACTTCTATCTCGCCGATTTTCATAAAGTTATCCAACACAAATGCAACAATATACTTGTCACCCGGGTTCCCGTAAAAAATATGGTTACCTTTACGAACGAGCGGCTTGCCCTTATACATCAACAGCTTTTCTTTTTTTGCTGCCATTTCAATCACTCCCTAGCTTTATTAATCAAAGTATAACACAAAATTTTTTGTTTGTCTACTTTTTCCAAACCTTTTTCACATTCAGCGCTTTATCGAGCAAAACCAAATCTGCATCCATACCGACATCAATTCTACCCTTTACATCTGAAACACCGATTGCATCGGCCGGATTTGCCGTTGCCATACGAACAGCATCCTCTATCGATATACCCCACGATACAAGGTTTTGCACACACTGCAGCATGGTCGATGTACCGCCGACAAGGTTGCCATCATCATTTTTAGCAACGCCGTTTACAACTGTGAACGGTGCGCCTGCAAAAGAATACCTTCCGTCCTTACGACCGGTTGCGTGTACACCGTCTGTTATAACGCAAATCTTATCTGTACCAAACATTTTGATTGCCATCAAGACAACACTTTTGTCCACGTGCACATTATCGCAAATCAGCTCAGCATATACACCAGCCTCAAATGCAGCATGAATCAATCCTCTGTTTCTGTGGTGAATTGGCGGCATCGTGTTAAACAGATGCGTCACTTGTGTAGCACCGGCTTCAAACGCCTCCACGCATTTTTCGTAATCATCACCGCCGTGGCCGAGCGAAATTTTAAACTGCTCCTTATAAGCCTTTACAAACGCAGCTGCGCCTTCTACCTCCGGTGCAAGTGTAATGACCTTAATTTGACCTTCTGCAGCTTTTTGGATGCCATCAATCGAAAAGCTTTCCGGCGTAGCCAAATACTGCGTTGCGTGTGCGCCTCTGAAATTTACATTCAGATATGGTCCTTCGATATTCACACCAAGTACATGCGCACCTTCGCGCGGCGACTTCATATATTCTGCAAAGCGCTTTGCCGCCGCCTCCACTTCTTCATACGGTGCAGCTACCGTCGTCGGCAAATAAGACGTTACGCCATCGTTCATAAAGAATTTACTAACCTCTTCAAGCTCATCCGGTGTCGTTTCCATTACATCATAGCCGATAGCACCGTGCACATGGATGTTGATAAAGCCCGGAATCAGATACGCACCCTGCGCATCAAAAACCTCGTCATCAGCAGCAATGCTTTCTCCGATTTCGGCAATTTTACCGTCTTTTACCAGCAAATCCTTGTTTTCAAAAATAAAATCTTTTGTGTAAACCAAAGCATTTTTAATCAGCATTGTTTTCAATCTCCGTTTCTTTCGTCTCTGTGAGCAATACATTCTGCTCCTCTTCTTCCCCTACACGGCTAAACAACACCCAAGTTAAAATTAAAATTAAGTTTATAACGAATATAACCGCCACAAGTGCATTGGATTTGTGTAAAAGCAGCGCAGCAAGCGCGCCAATCACTTTACCTACAGTTACAAACAATTCACGTGCCGACTGGATTTCCAATGTCTTTTTTGCAGAATTGGTAATACGATTGGTCGCCCAGTGATAAATCCCGACAATCGGAACATATAAAAACCCCGCAATCAGTGCAGTCAAAACACCATAGGCATAAATTGACATCACACTGAAGCCAAATAAAAATACTGCAGTCGTCAAAATCATAACCGCAACCGCAAAAAGCATCAGTCCCATACGGTTATTTTCATTGCCCGTATGCATTACGTGCCATTCGCCCAGCATCTGGAGCACCGCGCACAGCGCAACATAAATACCGACTGCAACTGCATTTTCACAAAGCGTATAAATGAGCACCGGCAGTAAAAATGCAATAACACCCTCACGTATACCGCGAACCAATTCTGCCAAGTGCACAAAGCGCAAATTTGTATCTTTAAAGATACTTACCAAAACATTTGCAAAATACGCGCGCTGTATTTTTTTCTTTTTCTGCAAACGCACACACAAAACAAACGCCACAGAAAGCGCAAGCATTACAAGTGCCGTACCGAACGCCGCTATATAACCGTTCATATTTCGACCAACCTGAATAAATGAACCAGCCACAATCGGAGTAAAAATACCGGCAAGTGTCATACATACACCTACGATAAAAATAAACAAACGCTTCGAACGCTCATCAAAGGCATAACCCAATATTTCATTGTATGCCACATTATAAAGAGCCGAACCGATACCATTAAGCGCCGCAAATAACCACAAATACTTATGTGCATTCGTATCTGTCAACAACACAAACACGAACAGCAAAATGTGCATTGAAAGTCCGGCAAGCATACTCCCTTTTGTAGGTATACGCTTTGCAAACATACCTGTAAAACAGGTCATGGCAATCAAAATTACATATGTATAGATATTATACAAAATTACATTTGTCAACGCATCTACAGACAAAAGCCCGGAAGAATTTACGGTAGTCTGATAAATAAACAAGTTTAAAAACACGCTGGATACGCTATTTGCACAAAAATAAAACAACATAGCAAATAACAGGAGCTTTTGCTCCCGAAGTAAGGATTCAATTGATATAATCGATGTAAACCAAGCGCGAACACGTTTTACAAGTTCAGACATTTTTATCCCCCCGAGGCATCAGTTCCTCGTACTGCGTACAAATAAATCAAATGCAAGTGCGGTACCGTCAAATTCCGATACCGCGCACACATTTAATTCTTAAACTTAATTGTTTTCGAGATGCTTATTGAGTGCCTCAACAAGAGCATCTGCGTCTGCGCCGTGGACAGCAC
>JAFQPV010000120.1 GCA_017411585.1 Clostridia bacterium
AAAACCTCACCGCTGCCCGAAATGAAATACAATATTTCAATGTTTCTGTGCCAATTGGCGAGGCTGACATTTTCATCTGCCTGCTTGCGAATTAAATCGCGGTGAAAAATAAACGGTATATTTTCATTCGGCATCACATGCGGCTCATAAAATCCGGTTTGCATAGCAAAATTCTCCTTTTAGCAGCAAAATAGTGTTAATTTTAAGCAAAATACATACTTGTCATTTTTTCGGTTTCAGTATACAATAAAGCTAAAGCAAAAGCAATACCAAAATTTTAAGGAGTGAATATAAATGCGCAAATTTGATATAGGTGTTATTGTGGATTCCTTCCGTCTGCCGACGAAAGAAGCTATTGTGCGCGCGGCGCAAATCGGTGCGCAGGGCTTGCAGATGTATTGTACCAAGGGCGAGAATGCGCCGGAGAATCTGACAAAGGCAAAGCGCATCGAGCTTTTGGATTTTGTAAAATCCAACGGACTTAAGTTTTCCGCAATTTGCGGTGACCTGGGCATGGGCTTTGGCAATCCGGAGAAAAATCCGGAGCTGATTGAAAAATCCAAGCGTATTATGGAGCTTGCAAAGGAACTGGAAACCGATATTGTGACCACGCACATCGGCGTTGTGCCGCAGGATACAAATCACGACCGCTACAAGATTATGCAGGTGGCTTGCCATGAGCTTGCCGAGTACGCTGACAGTTTAGATGCGCACTTTGCAATTGAAACCGGTCCGGAAACAAGCGCAACTTTAAAAACCTTTTTAGATTCGCTCGGCTCAAAGGGCGTTGCGGTAAACCTTGACCCGGCAAATCTTGTGATGGTCACCGGCGACGACCCGGTACAAGCGGTGTATAACTTAAAGGACTACATCGTACATACACACGCAAAAGACGGTATTAAGCTTAAGGACGGCGACCCGGAGTGCATCTATCGTGTGGTGCATCCAATTCCCGAAGAGTACAGTCAGGGCGGCTATTACGAAGAAGTACCGCTCGGCACGGGCGGCGTACCGTTTGCGGCATATTTAAAGGCGCTTGAGGACATCGGCTACACAGGCTTTTTAACCATTGAGCGCGAGGTCGGCGACAATCCGGCAGCAGATATTTTAACCGCTGTAAACTATTTGAAAAAAGTAATGGAGGAAAATTGAAATGGCAAAAATCAAAGTTGGTATTATCGGCGTAGGAAACATTTCAGAAGACCATCTGCGCGGCTATTTTCAGAATGAAAATGTAGAAGTATATGCTTTTTGCGATATTGACGAGGCAAAGCTTGCAAAGAAGGCAGCAATCCACGGCATCGAGCGCACCTATACGGATGTAAATGAAATGGTGGCACTCAAGGAGCTTGACGCTGTCAGCGTTTGCGTATGGAATGTAAACCACCACGCCTGCGTTATGGCGGCATTAAAGGCAGGCAAGCACGTGCTCTGCGAAAAGCCGCTTGCAATGAACGCACAGCAGGCAGAGGAAATGCGCGCAGAAGCCGAAAAGCAGGGCGTACTTTTGATGGTTGGCTTTGTAATGCGTTTCTCGGATGAAAGCAAGATTGCGCTTGACTTAATCAACGACGGCGCACTCGGCGATATTTACTACTCGAAGGCAACGTATCTTCGCCGTCACGGCTGCCCGGGCGGCTGGTTTGCCGACAGCGAAAGATCCGGCGGCGGTCCGGTAATCGACCTCGGCGTACATGTCATCGACCATACACGCTATCTGATGGGCAAGCCGAAGCCGGTTTCCGTTTATGCAGCAACCTTTGATATGCTCAAAAACAGACCGTGGCTCAAAACCCATGTCGGCTGGAGACCGGAGGGCGCTTGCGATGCGGACAAGTGCGATGTAGAGGATTTGGCAGTTGCGCTCATCCGCTACGACAACGGCGCTGTAACACTTTTGGAAACAAGTTATTCGTTAAACGGCAACGGTGTAACGGCAAAGGATTTGTACGGCACAAAGGGCGGATTGGCGCTTGCAGGTCAGCCGAAGCTGTATACGACCGTAAGCGGCTATCTTGCCGATGTGGATTTGGCAACGAAGAACTTAAAGGCAGGCGGCAAGGGCATGTTTGTGCAGGAAATTGACCACTTCGTAGATTGCATCGTGAACGGTACAGAGTGTATCGCACCTGCGGAGGACGGCGTTGTGGTGATGAAGATTTTGGATGCGATTTACGAATCCGCAAAGACGGGACATGAGGTGATTTTATGAGATTTGGTGTAAGCTCTTATTCATTTTCCCAAAAAATCAGTGCAGGCGAAATGACCCAGCTCGATACAGTCAAGGCGGCAAAGGAGCTCGGCTTTGACTGCATCGAATTTACAGAGATTAAGCCGCACGACGGCTCGACACAGTTAGAATATGCCGCTAAAATCCGCGAAGAAGCGAAAAAGGTAGGCATCTGCGTAAACTGCTACACCATCGCGGCGCACTTCGCGGTAGATACTGAGGAAGAGCTCCAGGCAGAGGTTGAAAGAATGAAGGGACAGGTCGATGTTGCCGAAGCGCTCGGCGTAACTTTGATGCGTCAGGACTCTATGCGAAAAATGGGCAACTACCGCAGCTTTGACCAGGCGCTGCCAATGCTGGCAAAGGGCGTGCGCGCTGTTTGCGAATATGCCGAAACGAAGGGCATTCGCACGATGGTGGAAAACCACGGCTTCGTAGCGCAGGACAGCGACCGCGTAGAGCGCTTGTTTAACGCCGTAAACCACAAAAACTTCGGTGTTTTGGTTGATATGGGCAACTTTGCCTGCGTCGATGAGGACAGCGCATCAGCGGTATCGCGCCTCGCACCATATGCCTTCCACGCACACGCAAAGGATTTTACCAAAATCCCGTTTGATAAGATTACACCGGCAACACTTGGCATTTTAACCCGCGGCTGCAATATGTTAAAGGGCTGCACGATTGGTCACGGCGTAATTCCGGTCAAGCAGTGCATCAAGATTTTAAACCGCGCAGACTATCAGGGCGATTTGTCGATTGAATACGAAGGCTCAGCTGATTGTATGAAGGGTATTGCTGAAGGTCTTGCCAACTTAAAGACCTATGTGAAGGAATTAAACCTCGAATAACAAAGAAAATATGCAATTTAAGCCGAATGTAATTCGTGTTTGTAAGGGACGGTGAAGGGCACCGTCCCTTTATTTTTGTGTTGGTAGCAGGATTGTGCTAAAAACAAGCAGAAAATGTATAGACAATTTCCGCTTTGGCTGTTACAATGAAGAAAAACAGTGTAAAGGAGTACGGATTATGTACAAGCTTGCAATTATCGGGGCGGGCAGAAGAATTGCACCGCAGGTAAAAGAAATTCTGAAAAATGAAGATTTTGCCTTGATCGCCATTTGCGATACGGATATCGAAACCGCAAAAAAGCGTTTCGAGGATATTGACGGTATCACCTATTACACCGATGCAGAGCAAATGCTGCAAACTGAAGCACCGGACGGTGTTTTTATCGGTACGCGCTGCTCAACACATACACAATATGCTTGCCTTGTGGCAAAATACAACATCCCGATGTTTTTGGAAAAACCGGTCTGCACAACGGAAGAGGACCTCACAAAACTGGAAGGCATTTTGCATATAAACGAAAAAACCGTCGTCTCCTTCCCGCTTCGCCTTTGCTCGACCGTACAGCGCGTGAAGGAAATTCTCGATTCCGGACGCGTTGGCACACCGGCACACGTTCAAGCATACAACAATGTTAATTACGGTCGCGGCTACTACCACAAATGGTACCGCGACGAAAACGAGACCGGCGGGCTTTTGCTGCAAAAGGCAACGCATGATTTAGACTGTATCAACTACCTTTTGGGCGATTTGCAGCCGACAACCATCTGCGCAATGACCTCAAAGCAGGTGTTTAAAGGCGACAAGCCGGCAGATTTGCACTGCGCAGACTGTCCTGAAAAGGAAACCTGTCCGGAGGGCGTAAACAACATCAACAAAATCAACGGCGACCCTTATGAGATTAAGGATTTATGCTGCTTTTCCACCGCCACAGGCAACGAAGACAGTTCGAGCGTATTGGTAATGTACGAAAACGGTCTGCACGTTGCGTATTCGCAAAATTTCATTGTGCGCCGCAGTGCAGGCAAGCGCGGCGCGCGCATCATCAGCTATGATGCAACCCTCGAATTTGACTTGTACTCCGGCGAAATTAAAATTATCTATCACAATGAAGACCGCGTTGAAACACTAAATAGCAACACCGAAGGCTCCCACTTCGGCGGCGATGAAATGCTTTTAAGAAACTTTGCCGATGTTGTACGCGGCAAGGATATTTCTCACTCTGACCTCACCTCCGGTATCTTAAGCGCAAAAATGTGCCTGATGGCAAGAAAATCCGCACAAACAAAACAGTTTTACGATATTGTATAATGTATTCAAAAAGGACAGTCATCGATTGTCCTTTTCATTTCTCTTTTGTCTGCTCTCTGAAGGCACGTGGTGTCGTGCCGCAATCCTCGACAAATATGCGGTTAAAGCTGCTTTGGTTTTTAAAGCCGCAGCGCAGCATAATTTCCGTGATTTTCAAATCTGTGTTTTTTAAGAGGTTCTTTGCCTCGGCAATGCGCAGAGAGTTTATATACTCCCGAAAGCCGTAACCGAGCTTTTCGGAAAAGATTTTTGTCACATAGCTTTGGCTGATAAACAGTGCCTGCGCGACAGCGCGCGTGCTGATATCCTCGTCTGTAAAATGTGTGCTGCAATAGGTCAGCACACGCTGAATAACCTCGCTGCCCGCGTCAAAATCCGTGTGTAGCGTAAGCCTTTGCAGAAGCTCGCCGACCACGCCTGCAAGATAGGCGGTGGCGATGTCCTCGTGTGCCGTATCCTTTAAGGAAAACACCTCCACAATTCTGCTTAGAATCGGCAAAAGCGCACCTTCATCCTTGCAATACGGTACGTCCGGCTTAAAGGTCAGCAGCGTCTTTTCATATTTGGGAACAGCGTCCGGCGAAAACATAATGATAATTGCCTTTGCTTCCGGTGCAGTTTCATAGGCATGGATGCTGTAGGGGAACACGATGCTGATTTCCCCCGTCCTTAAAACACGCTCACAACCGTCTATGGTCATGTGTATTTCTCCTGAAAGCACATAAACCAGCTCCGCGTGTGTATGAAACATCGGCGGAAAGCCGCGAAAGCCGTTTACGCGCTTGGCATACATACGCAAATCGTTTTTTTCAAATACACCCTTCAACCATATCCACCTCCGAACAGTGTGATTTTTCATTGCTTTTTTATATGGTCTTGGCTTGAGTATAACCGAAAACGTGCTATAATTCAAGTATAAAATAAAAATTAAGGAGAAATGCACAATGACAAAATTCATTCCATATCCGTTTTATCACGACGATGTACCGATTGACATTTCCTTCGTGTTCGAAAATGAAAAGCCGGCCGGCAAGCACGGCTTTCTGAAGGTCGACGGCAGAGATTTTGCCTTCGAGGACGGCACAAAGGTGAAATTCTGGGGCACGAACTTCAACGGCTGGGGCTGCTTTCCGGAGCACGATTATGCCGAGAAACTCGCGAAGCGCCTTGCAAAAATCGGCTTGAACCTTGTGCGCCTGCATCAGCTCGATGCCGACTGGCACACGCCGAATATTTTTGCCTTTACCAAGGGCAAGCGCGTGACGGGCGCGCAGTTAGACCCGGAGAGCATGGACAGACTCGACTACCTCTTGTACTGCCTGAAAAAAGAAGGCATTTATGCCTATATGGATATGTACACCTACCGCACCTTCCGCTCGGACGAAGGTATTTTAGGTACGTCAAACCGCTCGATACAAGCAATTTTTGACGACCGTTTAATCGAACTGCAAAAGGAGCACTGTAAAAATCTCTGGACGCATGTAAACCCGTACACCGGACTTGCGTACTGCGATGACCCGATGTTTGTATTGGCGGAAATCGTAAATGAGTGCGATTTGTATCACCAAAACTACTTCCCGCCGTTTGAGCCTTACAGAACGGAGTTTTTGGAAATGTTTGATGCGTGGCTGAAGGAAAACAACATTGGAAAATCGGCGGCTGACTTCGATTTAGAGGACAGAGAGGACGAAACGCTGATTGATTTCAAAACATACTTACAGGAAAAGTATTATCGCACGATGATGGATTGTATGCGCGATTGCGGCGTAAAAATCCCGATTACGGGCACGAACTGGTCAAGCACGCCGGAGAACACAAAAATGCAGCTTTTAACCGATTATTTTGACGAGCATGCGTATATGTACGATTGGCGCTGGAAGGAATTTGAAAAGCACTGCGCAAACATCGCAGTGACACAGAGACCGGATTCGTACTTAGCAAAAGGCACCAAGCTGACCGGCATCAACCGCCCGACCTACATCTCCGAGTGGGATGTGCCGTGGCCGAATGAATACCGCGCAGAGGGCACGCTCTACTCCGCAGCATACGGCTTATTCCAGGGCTGGTCCGGCTTTGCAATTCACACCTATTCGTATACAGCAAGACTTGAGCGTATGCAAATGCTCGGCAAGGAAATCTTTGCCGAAAAAATCGGCGGCACACCGTATCGTCAAGGCATATTCTCGACCTGGAACGATCCGGCAAAGTTCGGTCTTTTCTACCACGCGGCACTGATGACACGCCGCGGCGATGTTGCACCGGCAAAGAATTTCACGAAAATCAAGCCGCTCTCCCGCAGTGAATGGGATGAAGACATCATGAAAGCCAACTTCGAAAAGACCGGCATCGTTGCCGACACCGAAATCGGCGGCGTAGCTTCCGAGGCGACAGTGGACAAGGAAATTTTATCCGATACAGGTGAGCTTTACATCAACCGCGAGAAAAACTACGGCTGGATTGATACCGATATGACCAAGTGTGCCTACGGCTTCCTTTTAAAGAACGGTCGCATTGATTTAAAGGGAATGTCTGTCGAGAGTGAAACGGATTTTGCGGTTATCGCTTTAAGCTCGCTGACCGAAGACAGCATTGCACACGCGGACAATCTGCTTTTAACCACGGTCGGTAGAGCGCAGAACACCGATGCCAAATTCGAAGGCGATTTAATGCTCGACTACGGTAAGCCGCCGGTGCTCGTTGAGGTTATCAAGGCAACAATCGAAATCAAAACCGATGTAGATGGTCTTGTTGTACACGCCATCAGCCCGGAGGGCTTTGAAATCGGCAAGATAGATACGGTTTATGAAGACGGCAAGCTCAAATTCACCCTCGGTGAAGATACGCAGTCTATGTATTATTTGATCCAAAAAGCATAAGCAAAAGGGCTGTTTTGGCGCATTGCTTCGTTAAAATGCTCGCGCATACACGAGTATAGCGCTGCGCTTTTGCCTCGCACTGCATCCAAAACACTACCTTCTGATTTAAAGGAGAGATATATATGTTAAAAATTGGTTGGAGCACCAAAGATGTAACCACAGACAAACCGATTGCCATTCCTGGGCAATTTCACATTCGCATCGCCAAGGGGTGCTTAGATTCCTCTATCGTTTGCGCGCTTGTCATCGACAGCGGCGAGGATTTGATTATTTTCCTGCAGGGCGACCTAGGCTCGGTCAACTACGGCGTGCTTGATGAGATTCGAGGTAAGGTGAAAAAGAGAATCCCTGCAATCGATACGAGCAAAATCGTGATGAATGCAACACATACACACTGCGGTCCGCTTCTGGCAGAGGGCGAAAACCTCGGAAATTGGGGTACGCTTTCCACCCTGCCGCACGAGGGTGTAGAAATTACGCCGCCGGGCGAGTACCGCGAGTTTTACACCAATCAGGCGACGGATGCCATCTGCGAAGCGTACGAGGGCAGAAGCGAGGGCAGCTACAGCTATGGCTACGGCTATGCCGTTGTGGCGCACTCGCGCCGCAGTGTGTATACGCGCGATATGTCCATTGTTGATGCGGAAAGAAGCGGTGAGACGGCAAAATATATAAACTCAAACTGTCCGCACGGACATGCAAAAATGTACGGCAATACCAACGACGAATATTTTTCGCACTATGAAGCCGGTGCAGACCATTATGCAAACTTTATGTTCACCTTTGATGAAAACGAAAAGCTGACCGGCGCAATTATCAATATTCCGTGCCCGTCGCAGAATTCAGAGCAGGAAGAATACATGACCTCGGATTACTGGGGTGATGTCCGCGCTATGCTTAAGGAAAAGTACGGTGATATTCACATTATGGCACAGTGCGCCGCTGCAGGCGACCTTTCGCCGCGCACTTTGCACTACAAGGCTGCGCAGGACCGCCGTTATCGCTTGAAGTTTGAAGGTTACCAGCCGAAGGCAGGCTTGAAGCGTCCGACGGAAATGTACAACCGCCGCGATATTGCTCTGCGCATTTGCGCCGCCTTTGACGAGGTGTATGCGTGGGCACAGAAGGAAAAGTTTGCAGACGCGGTTGTAAAGCACAGCGTAAAAACCATCGAGCTGGATCGCCGCATCATCACAGACGAGGAATATGCTGCGGCAAAAGCGGAATATGATGCCGTAAACGCGGAGGTACTTGAATTTGTAACCGACGGCACACCGGAGAAAAACCTGTATACAAACTCCAAAGCAATGTGTGAGCGAAGACGGAGAATCAGTGTGCTGAACCGTTATGAAGCGCAAAAAACGAAAAAGACAATCCCGATGGAGCTGCATGTCATTCGTATCGGCGATATCGCATTTGCAACCAATACCTTTGAGCTGTATATGGACTATCAGCACCGTATGCAGGCGCGCTCGCCGTTTGAGCAGACCTTTGTCGTACAGCTCTGCGCCCAGCCGGATGGCTTTGTCACAGGCAGTTATCTCGCAACCGAGCGCGGCGTGAAAAACAAAGGCTACAGCGCGAGCCAGTTCTGTAACCAGGTATCGCCTGCTGGCGGTGCACAGCTTGTAGAAGAAACCGTTGCGGAATTAAAGAAGTTAGCGGATTAAACAGAGTATAAAAGGCTCCCTCTGACGAGGGAGCTGTCGAGCGAAGCGAG
>JAFQPV010000121.1 GCA_017411585.1 Clostridia bacterium
TAGCCGTCCAGTACGTCTGTAATAAATGCAATTACCAATACCGCCATTGCATAATACTCCGCGCTGTTAACCGGCATCATATAAACCAATAAAAACACCGGCATCAAACAAAGCCGAACGCACGTTAGTATATTGGGAATACTCACGCTTTTTCCCTCCTATAACCTTACTGAAAAAGCTTACCAGCTCATAATCTTGCAAAGACGAATCAAATCCGGATTCATTTCTTTCTTCATTGCAAGTCCTTCATCAATATCGATATCCGTAATCTTATGATCTTGCATTACAATCAAGCGGTTGGATTTGCCCTCCATCAATGCCTCTACAGCCTTAAGCCCCATTTCACTTGCATATACACGGTCATCCACCGTTGGCGAGCCGCCGCGCTGAATGTGTCCTAAAATGGTGGCTGTCGTTTCAATGCCGGTGCGCTTTTCAATTTCCTCTGCCATTTCCAAAGCACCGCCTACACCCTCTGCCACAATTACAAGATAATGGCTCTTTCCGCGATTCTTACCCTCAATAATCGGGCGAAGCACATCCTCATCAAAATCAAATTTTTTCTCCGGGATAATTACTGCCTCCGCACCGCAAGCAATGCCCGCCATTACAGCAATATAACCTGCATCCCTGCCCATAACCTCAATTACGGAGCTGCGTTCGTGACTTGACGCCGTATCACGAATTTTGTCAATCGCATCTTTTACAGTATTTAAAGCAGTGTCATAACCAATACAGTACTCTGTACAGCCGATATCATTATCAATCGTCGCCGGTATACCAATAGTTCTGATGCCGGCCTTTGCTAAATCGCGCGCACCGCGAAAAGACCCGTCACCACCGATAACAACCAAACCTTCAATGCCGAAAATCTTTGCAATCTCCGCTGCGCGAGCAACGCCCTCCGGCGTAGCAAACTCCTTGCTTCTTGCTGTCTGCAGCACAGTACCGCCACGCTGCAACGTCTCAGATACACTACGCGCATTCATCTCAAAGATATCGCCGTTAATTAAGCCGTTATAGCCCTTACGGATACCCATAACCTCAATTCCATTGTATACCGCTGTACGTACAACACTTCGTACCGCTGCATTCATACCCGGTGCGTCTCCGCCGCTGGTCAATACACCAATCTTTTTAATCTTTTCCATCGTACTGCCTCCTAAAATGCTCAAATCAAAAGTCAGAATCAATAATAATTTCGTGCGCCTGCGCAACCTCGGATTCCGGCACAAGCACTTCAATACTGCCATCCTCCGCCGTCTGCGCATCATAAAGCGGATGCAGGCGAACAATAATATCCTTTTGTGCTAAAAGCTCCTTCAAACGCTTTGCCGTTGCTTTGCTTTTTGCAATATAAATTACAGTCCACATACGTTAACTCTCCTTATAAAAAGAGGATATTTTTATACATACTACTTTATTTTACACCAATTTTTGTTAAAATGCAACTTTTTCTTATTTATACTTCACGCAGTCAGCACCAAACAGTTCAACAAGTGCTGTATTCAGCCCCTCCGTACCATCGCACCAAAGCTCTCGGTTTGTACACTTAATTTCGCTTGTTTTTTCAAAAAATATACATACCGGTACTTCTCCACGATGTGTTGCTAAAATTTTCTTTGCTTCACTCCATAGCTGCTCGTCACCATTTTTGATTTTAATATAGAGCTTTTTGGTGTTCTGGCTGTCTACCACGGCATCCATCGGCGTGATGTTTTCCAAAACGAGCTTCGGCGCCTCATCTTCCCGAAGACTCACGCGCGCCTTGATAAATACAATTTCATCTTCATTAATCATCGATGCGCACGTTTCATACTTTTTGGGAAATACAATAACATCTAAGCTGCCATACAAATCTTCAAAGCGCAAAAACGCCATCATGCTAGCACTTTTCGTCGTTTTATTCCGACGCGCAGTGATAATACCGCCAACGGTCACAAAATCACCGTCTTTAAAACGTCCATCCTCAGCAATGACATATTCGCCGCTTTCTTCCTGTATTGCCAAGCTATTGATTTCACCGATATTTGCATTTGAAAAACGCGCAATCGTATCTTTATAATCATCGAGCGGGTGCCCGGACAGATACAAGCCAATGGTTTCCTTTTCCATGGCGAGCAGTTCACGCTTATCATACTCCGGCATCTGCGGAAACTCGTCGCGACTTGCCTGTGCCGGTTCGTCATCAAAGAGCGAAAGCTGTCCTTCCGGCACGCCCTTATTGCCCGCACTGATGGTGCCAACCAACTGATCATATACACCAATTAATGTCGCACGCGTTTGTCCTAAAGCATCGAACGCACCACAACGAATCAAATTTTCCAGGGAACGCTTATTCAAATCACCGCGAATCATACGTTCTACAAAATCCGTAAAACTTGTAAAAGCACCTTTCGCCTCTCGCTCCTCAGCAATCTGCACCAACAGCTTATGTCCGACATTTTTAACCGCTTCCAAGCCGAAACGGATATTACCGTCCTCAACCGTAAAACCGTAAAAGCTTTTATTTACATCCGGCGGCAAAATGTGAATACCTAAACGCTCACACTCTATAATATAACCGACCGTTTTATCCGTGTCGCTCATTGTGCTGCTAATCAGCGCTGCCATATACTCCGCAGGATAAAATGTCTTCAGATATGCCGTTTGATAAGCAACAACAGCGTACGCAGCAGCATGTGATTTATTAAATGCATAGCTTGCAAAATCCATAATTTCGTCAAAAATGCTCTTGGCAATATCCTCCGAAATACCGCGGCTGATTGCACCCTCAATGATAACATTGCCGTCATCATCCTTTTGGCCGTAGATAAAGTGCAGACGTTCCTTTTCCATAACATCATGCTTTTTCTTGCTCATGGCACGGCGAAGCAAATCCGCTTTGCCAAGCGAATACCCGGCAAGCTTTTGTACAATCTGTAAAACCTGCTCCTGATATATAATACAGCCGTAGGTCACATCCAAAATAGACTCCAACATCGGGTGCTTATACGTAATCTTGTCCGGATTATTTTTATTTCGAATGTAGCGCGGAATCTGTTCCATCGGACCCGGTCGGTACAACGAAATACCGGCAATAATATCTTCCAGTGAATTCGGGCGCAGCTCCTTCATGAAGTCACGCATACCGCCGCTCTCCAACTGGAATATACCTGAAGTTTCCCCTGATGAAATGGCTTCAAACACTTCGGTGTCCGTATACTCTAACATGGATAAATCCAATACAATTCCTTTTGTTTTCTTTATGTTCTCTATGGCATTTGCAATAACAGTTAGGTTGCGCAAACCCAAAAAGTCCATCTTCAGCAAACCAAGGTCACTTAAATTGTCCATGTGATACTGTGTCGTAATAACATCCTTGGCAAACTGTAATGGCACATGGTGCGACACCGGTTCTCCGGAAATTACAACGCCGGCTGCGTGCACACCGCTGTGGCGCGGTAAGCCTTCTATTGCCATCGCCGTATCCAAAAGCGCCTTGATGCTTTCATCCTGCTCATAAAGCTCTTCAAGCTCGCGGCTGATTTCAAGCGCCTTCGCAATTGTCATCTTCAAGTCCGTCGGCACAAGCTTTGCCACACGGTCCACCGTTGCAAGCGGAATATTCAACGTTCTGCCCACATCGCGAATTGCCGCACGCGCCTTCAGCGTACCAAAAGTAATAATCTGCGCCACACGGTCAGCACCGTATTTGCGATTCACGTAGTCAATCACCTCGCCGCGGCGCTCAATACAAAAGTCCGTATCAATATCCGGCATGCTTACACGCTCCGGATTCAAGAAACGCTCAAAAAGCAAATTGTATCGCAACGGGTCAATCGTCGTAATATCCAATGTATAGGCGACAATACTGCCTGCCCCCGAGCCTCTGCCCGGACCAACTGCAATTCCGTTGTCTTTGGCAAATTTTATAAAGTCCCATACGATGAGAAAATAATCGACATATCCCATCGAGGAAATAACGCTAAGTTCATACTCCAAACGGTCTGTATGCTCTTTCGTAATTTCCGGATAGCGCTTTGCCAAACCATCCCTACACAGCTTCTCCAGATATTCATAAGAGGTGTACCCTTCCGGCACATCAAATTTCGGCAAGTGCACCTTGTCAAAATCAAAGGTAACATTACAGCGTTCAGCAATTTTATTCGTGTTCTCTATCGCTTCCGGAATCCAAGAAAACAGTTCCGCCATTTCCGTACCGCTTTTTAAATAGAATTCATCCGAGCCAAACCGCATACGATCCGGATCATCCACCGTCTTGCCCATTTGAATACACATAAGTACATCCTGATACTGTGCATCTTCTTTTCGAATATAATGCAGGTCATTTGTACAAACAAGCGGTGCATCAATCTCGCGCGCCAATCGCACAAGTGCCGGATTCGTCTTCTTTTGCTCCTCCAATCCGTGGTCCTGCAATTCAATATAGTAATTCTCTTTCCCAAAAAGATTTTGGTAATAAAGTGCAGTTTCTTTCGCTTCCGCATAGTTACCGTCCAAAAGCAAACTCGGTAACTCGCCGGCAAGACATGCCGAAAGACAAATAAGTCCTTCATTGTGGCGTTCAAGCAGTTCTCTGTCCACACGCGGTTTATAATAAAATCCTTCTGTAAATGCATCCGAAACCATTTGAATCAAGTTCTGATAGCCAACATTGTCTTTACACAACAAAACAAGATGGTGATTGCGCGCATCCATCTCATGCGATTTATCAAAGCGCGTTCTCGGACATACATAAACCTCACAACCGATGATTGGTTTGATGCCTTCCGCCGTTGCTGCCTTGTAAAAATCCACCGCACCATACATAACCCCGTGATCTGTCATTGCAATGGCGTCCATATTCATCTGCTTTGCCGTCTCCACCAGTTTTTTTACCGGCGCAGCTCCGTCCAAAAGTGAATATTCCGTATGTACATGTAAATGTGTAAACTTAATGGTATCTATCATAATTCATTCCTCTATCCCAGCAAGTTAGTTATATCTAACTTTTATAAACTATCTGCAATCGCCAGTAGCTTTGCAAGGCGATGATTTGCGCCCGATTTTCCAATTGGTGGGGACAAAGTCAATGCCAAATCCTTTAGCGCAAGCTCCGGATTTTCCAAACGCGCTCTCGCCATCTCATAGAGCTGTGGCGGCAACGCATCCAACCCGATAACGCGGTCAATCTTATGTATAGCTTCGAGTTGTTTTTGCGCTGCATCCATTGTCTTCGTTAGATTTGCACTGTCGCAGTTCACCTGGCGGTTCACGCGATTTCTCAACTCACGTTCAATCTTTATATTATAAAAATTCATCATGGTTGTTCCTGCACCGATTAGCCCCAACAGCTCTGCAATTGCTTCGCTGTCCTTTAAGTAAATCACAAAATGATTCTTTCGCGCTGTCATTCCGGCAATATATCCGCAGCTCGCAAGCTGCTGTGTAAAAAACTCTGCAAAACTTTGGTTAGTCGTTACAAACTCAAGGTGGTAATTCTTTTCCGGGTCCGCAACGGAGCCACCCCCTAAAAACGCGCCGCGCAGGAAACTTGCTCTGCAGCATTCTAACTCAATCGACGCAAAACACGGCATCAACGTTTCGCTCAGTTCTAATGTGCGCAACAGGCTCTGAATTGCTTTCTCGCCGCAAAGCACTACAGTATACCAACCGCCTGCCTTCTTTGGTGCCTCAAGCACAACCTCATTCGACAACATGACCTCTTGCATCAGCGCAAAAATACGGTCTGCAATGTTTTTATTTTCAATATTCAATTTCAGTGTGCCCTTGCGTAGCGTTCCGGCAAAGCAAACAAGAGCTGCAAGCTCGCTTCGCTTGCAGCACCATGTGTCAGCTTCCATCCTGCATAAAGAATTTTTTGTTTCCGTAGAGAAAGTCATCCCTTAAACCTCACGTTGAATATCTCTGTGTGTTACAACGGCATTGTAACCGTTTTCCTTAAGAAAACGATACAGTTCCATCGCCAATGTCACGCTTCTGTGGTGTCCGCCCGTGCAACCAATACCGATAACGAGCTGACTTTTACCTTCTTCAATATAATATGGAATCAAATAGGATACCATATCCTTGAGCTTTTCTAAAAATTTCTGCGTTTGCTCAAATTTCATTACATATGAAGAAACACATTCCTCTAAGCCTGTATGATGCTTTAATGCATCCTTATAGTACGGATTCGGCAAAAAGCGCACATCAAATACAAGGTCACCGTCCAACACAATACCGTACTTGTAGCCGAACGAGGTGACATTAATCACGATAGAGCGCTCCGCACCGCCTTCCGATGCGATTTCGCGCACCGTTTCCTTTAACTGTGCTGTGCTTAAATTAGATGTGTCAATTATATGGTTTGCTTTATTTCTAACATATTCCAGAATTTCGCGCTCTTTCTTGATTGCATCAATCAGTCTTCCATCACGCGCAAGCGGATGCATTCTTCTTGTCTCTTTATAGCGCTTTACAAGCACATCATCCTTTGCATCCAAAAACAGCACATCATACGAATATCCGGATGCCTTCAAGTTATTAAGCTCGTTAAACAGCTCCGAAAACATATCACCACCACGAATATCGACAACCATTGCAATCTTATCAATTTTACCGTTAGATGCATAAAAAATCTCAGCCAACTTCGGAATCAATGCCGGCGGCATATTATCGATGCAGTAATAATCCATATCCTCCAAGCATCGAATGACCTGCGTTTTACCGGCGCCGGACAAACCGGTTATAATCATAAAGCGCATATTACCGCCTTCCTTTCTGTGGTGTTTTCCTAAATCTCAAATCCAAGTGTTTTGACTTCACACTCTAATAAAATACCATTTTTTTCTTTAATCGTTTTTTGAATATGTCGAATAACTGCGCACACGTCTGCTGCCGTTGCACCACCCATATTCACAATAAAGCCCGCATGCTTTTCCGAAACGGCAGCCCCGCCAATTTTGTATCCCTTTAGTCCCGCCTGTTCAATTAATGCGCCGGCAAAATGTCCCTCCGGGCGTTTGAACACAGAACCGCAGCTCGGATATTCCAAGGGTTGCTTATCACTTCTGCGCTTTGCAAAATCTGCCATAGCGTTCTCTATTTCCGTCTTGTCACCGGGTTGCAATTTGAACACAACCTCCAAAACAATATAACCTTGACGTAAAAAGATACTGTTTCGGTATCCAAATTGACATTCCTGCGGCAAAAGCGTTTTCACGCTGTCTTCCGCCGGGCAATAACATGTCACAGATTCAAGCACCTGTGAAATCTCGCCACCATATGCACCCGCATTCATCGCTACAGAGCCGCCAACTGCACCGAAAATACCGGAAATTGCTTCCATGCCTGTAAGTCCCTGCTCTGCCGCAACACGCGCAACACGGCTTAAAAGAACACCAGCGCCTGCTCGGATGCAGCATCCATCCACTTCCAGCTTGCGCATATTCTTACCGCAAATTATCACCACGCCGCGAAATCCGTCGTCGCCAACCAACAGATTTGTACCGCCACCCATAACAAAGCAAGGCACTTTCTCTGCTGCGCACGCCTCTAATATGACTTTAATTTGTGCGGCATCCCTTGGAAAAACTGCACAGTCTGCATTTCCGCCAATTTGATACGCCGTGTGTTTTCGCATCGGTTCATCATACAATGCTTCAATATTCTCTTTTGCAAGTACGTCTTTAAAGCTTTGTGATAAAGACATAGCTGCCTCCTAATTTATAAATTATTCACCTAAAAGTGCTGCGCCGATAATGCCGGCATCATTGCCAAGCTGTGCTGCCGCAATACGGGTGTGCACACCATTATGTTTATACGTATCCGTTTCCGCTAATTTGCGAATCGGATCAAGCAAATAATCTCCCTCTTTGCTGATTGCGCCACCGATTAAAAGCACCTCCGGCTGGAAGATGTTAATCATCGAGCACACACCTTCGCCAACTGCCTTAATAAAAGCATCTACAATCTTCTGCGCAACTGCATCGCCCGCTTTTGCAGCGTCAAACGAAGTTCTGCCGTTCACACGGGAAAGGTCGCCCTCAACAGACTTTGCCATAGCACAATCCGGATTGGCTTCAATTGCCTTCTTCGTCTCACGAATCAATGCCGAAACAGATGCCTCTGTCTCCCAACAGCCGTATCTGCCGCAACCGCATTTGTTCTCGCTGTTCTTATCCACCTGAATATGACCGATTTCAGCACCGACACCGTTAAAGCCTTCATAAATTTTTCCGTTAAGAATGATGCCGCCGCCAACACCTGTACCAAGCGTAACAAACAGCATACTCTCCATTTCCTCGTTAATGACCTTATACTCACCAAAGGCTGCAACGTTTGCATCGTTGCCAAGATACGCCGGCACACCAAGCTCTTTTGTAATAATTTCGCAAATGTGTGTATCTTTAAAATTAATGTTTGCAGAGAATGCGCAAATACCGGTTTTTGAATTGCAAGCGCCCGGACAGCCAACGCCGACCGCTTTGATGTCCTGCATTTTATAACCGTTTTCCTCAGCAAGCTCCAACGCAAGCTTTGCCATATCCTTTGCAATTTCATCCCCATGGCGCTCTGCCCCTGTCGGCATTGTTTTCGTTGCCACAATTTTATACGCTTCGTTTACAAGACCTGCCTTAATCGACATACCACCTAAGTCAATACCTATGTACATTTCCATTTCCTCCTACATCTATATTTCCCATTATCATATATACTATTAGTCTTCCTTCGGCTGGTTCTTCTCGAGCTCTGCCATCAAACGGTCATCCATTTCCTTGGCGGCATTATACCCCATCTTCTTTTGACGGTTATTCATCGCGGCAACCTCCACAATTACCGCAAGGTTTCTGCCCGGACGCACCGGAATCGTCAAGGACGGTACATTAATGCCTAAAATATTTGTATACTCATCTACAAGCCCCAAACGATCGTACTGCTTTGCATCCTCCCACGGCTCTAAATGAATAACCATATCAATTTTTTCCGATACCTTAACCGCACCCATACCATATAGGCGGCGAATATCGACAATGCCGATACCGCGAAGCTCAATAAAATACCGAATAATATCCGGCGCAGAGCCTACCAAAGTTTTGTCCGAAACACGCTTAATCTCCACCGCATCGTCGGCAACAAAACGATGCCCGCGCTTTACAAGCTCCACGGCACATTCGCTTTTACCAACACCGCTCTCGCCCAAAATCAGCACGCCTTCGCCATGCACCTCTACAAGCACACCGTGGCGTGTAATACGCGGCGCGAGATTTAAGTTCAAATAGCTAATCAATGCCGCCGTAAACCCGGATGTGCTCATCCCCGTACGGCAAATCGTAACATCGTGCTTTTCCGCCATCTCTAACAATTCCGGAAAAACCTCCATACCGCGCGTAACAACAAGCATCGGAATGCCTGTCGCTAAAAGCTTATCAAAGCACTCCAAGCGCTCCGCCTTTGCAAACTCCTCTAAATAAGATACTTCCACCTTGCCAAGAATTTGAATGCGCGATGGTTCAAAATAATCATAAAAACCGACAATCTGCATACCGGGTCGATTTACTTCACTGTTAACAATCACAACATTTTCTGCATTTTTTGCCCGATAACAGGTTTCCAAATGAAACTCCTCAATCAGAGCCTCAAGTGCAATTGTATATCCTGAATTTGTCACGGCTTTTGCCTCCGTATTTCAATTTTGTAATGTCCATACTACTACAATTGTATTATATACGATTTTTATGCATTTTTCAACGAAAAAATAAGATTTTTACAGAAAGTTCAAAGCTTTTTGAATTAAACAAAAAACAGTGGCCAAAGACCACTGTTTTTCACACGCCTTACGGTGCTGTTCGCTCGTCCACGACAACAACTACCATTTTTAACGTACCTGCATATGCCTGCGCAAATACGCGTGTAGCGTTTGCATTTTTAAGCTCACCAAATTCAAGAACTGTGTTCAAGTTTGAGAGCGTATTTACTTCCGTAGAACCATCTCTAAGGCGAATATGATACTTCTTAACGCTTGAATTCATTCTAAAACCGACTGCATTTTCCACATCCAAGCTCGGCGCATCTCCTGTGGCATCCACAAAAGCAGGCGCAATGAATATTGCCTCATCTGTCAAGCTCGAAACCGTTCCGTAAATCGTCTTAAAGTAATATTCACCGGAGTTGTACATAATCGGATTTGTTGTATTGTAATGTTTGTCAAATTTAAATTCCGGAACAAGATTGCTTACATCTAACTCATATGCATCCGCACCACGGCGACCAAGCTTGTTAATCTGACCGTCACCATTTACTCCAAATCTAATAACATCGCCAACCTTGATTGTGTTGTATGGCGCGGCAGTGCTCTCTGTTTCGTAATTCTTGATTGCACCGTTTTCATATACTTCCAAATGGAATACAATATCTTCTTCATCCACCTTACTCAAACCAGTGCTTATCTTTGTAACAATTCTTACCGGGGTTGTATAGTCCACCGCTGTTTCCGCCGATACCGCATCCGCATTGTACACCAGTACCACTTTTGCTACAGAAGAATCATTTATATCATAAGCCTCTATATTATATCGATTGCCACTCTTAAAATACGCAGTTGCTGTTGAACGCTTATACTCCTCTTCCGCCTGACGGTCATCCGGAATCACCAACACAAGCGTATTGGTATTTACAAACACCTTACTGTTAAAGCCACTGGAGGCATTATATGCATACTGCTGTTTTTCTATACCCGTCACTAGAACATCCACGTCTTCATTTTTTGATACTACAATATCATTGCTGCGCGTAGAAATCGTTGTAATCTTACTGATTTGACCACTCGAGTTCTTCACATAACGAACCAACTGGGCATAGCGTGCATTTTCTGCATCTGCATTTCCGCCAATCAGCTCGGACGTGTTTTCCAGTGCATCCAAGATATCCTGCGGTTCCGAGGTGGTTCGTCCGTTTAATTTCACCGATTGGGCACAAGTCACTTTTGTCGGCTTCGTCGGAGAGCCGCTTAAGTTAACAAGCTTTAGTATTGCGCGATCATTATCAATACCCGCGTTGGTCACATATGCATATGCGCCTGCATCCTCCTGTGTAATCTTCGCAGCGCAAATGCGATCGTTATGATCTAAATAGAACGTACCCTCCAAACCAGTCTTCGGCTGAATTATCCCAGCAGACACCAACGCCTCAAAATCAGCTGTGCTTACATAGCTTTTCCCATCAATAACATATTCGCCCTTTGTTGTAATTTCATCAATTTTGCCCTTTACTGTCTTGTTGCTGACATATACTTTAAACTTTGTTTCCGACATATTCGCCGCAACGGAAACAACGTGCATTGCCTTTATCTCTTCAATCGTCATCTCTGCACCCGTCGATGCATTGTAAAACTCAGCCGTTACTCGGGGCGCATACGGATCAATACGAATATTCTTACCCGAAACGTAATTATCGTAAATCACAAAGTTATTTGCCGCAATACTGTCTGTTGTCAGAACACCGCTCTTTGCGATATAGGTTTCATAATCTTCAATAAAAATGGTATCAATTTTTTTATCGCCCGTGTTTTCCAAAAGTCGCACTTGCCCATCTATAAAATCATCACTGTTCGGATCAAGCCACTTAGACAAATCACGCTCGTTTGCACTGCCGCTTGCAAAATCATACAAGCTGCCGTTGTACAAAAGCTGCGCACTTGTACTGATTACAATTTCTTCCGTCTTATCACTATCCGCGTTCGGATAGTATTCCAACTCAAAATTACGGTATGTATCAATATTTTCAGACAAAACAATTATTTCTACACTCTTGTTTTTCGACTCGGTAAGATAAATCAACTTATTTGCCTCCTCTTCCGAGCCAATCTTATAATAACCTCGCACATAACTGCCAAGCATTGATTTTGCTTCCAGCTTTTCCAAAATATCCGTATAGATAAACGGCTCCTTCGACTGTGCAAAAGCGAGCTCACCCTGCTGCACACGAATTTCACTGTCAGAAATCGAATCTGTTCCGTCTATCTGCGAAATCATATAATTGCTGAAATATCCATAACCCAGCTTATTTGTCAAAACTGTCTTCTCCGTTACAGCAACACTGTCTGCCGAAGTCTTTTCAGCCATTTTGACCTCCAAAGAATTGTAAAGCACCTGCGCAACCAGCGCACGGGAAGCTGCAACATCCGTTTTCGCCATCTCAATGCCCTTCAGCATACCAAGCTCTGCCGCCTGGGCAAGGTATCCATCCGGCCAGCCGCCCAACTCAACGGCAGCCAGCTCATAACCAAGTGCGCAAACCATCATTTTCACAGCTTGCTCATATGTCACCGGATTATCCGGCGCAAACGTGCCATCTCCCATACCGAGAATAACACCCTGATCATATGCAATCTTAATGTATCCGCTAGCCCAGTGTTCCCCACCGCCTACCATCATATCGGTAAAGATATTCGCTGCACTTGCTCCGCCGGCAACACTTTCCAAGCCAAGCATACGTGTTATAACAGTTGCAAATTCCGCACGGGTAATCGTGTTGTCCGTGCGGAAAGAATTGTCCTCATATCCTTTCAAAAGCCCTACAGCGACCAATACTTCTATCGCTTCACTGTACTTGCTGTTCTCGGACACATCTACAAAATCCGCCGAAACCGGCAAAACCATGCCGATAAGCACCGAAACAGACAGCAATATCGTTATCATTCTTTTCATTTGTATTCCTCCTTTAGATATACTTTCATATTTATATCATAACACGTATTCTGATGCAAGGTCAATTACAGAGCCTTTACAAATTAATAAAAAGATCACCGCCAGAGATACTCTGTGTTGATGATCTTTTCAGAATCAGTTCTATTTTTTTACTTTTTGGAGCATATCCTCAGGAAGCTGTACCAATAAAATTGCAGCAAACATCAATACACAACCGAGAATTTCCCATACTGTCATGCGTTCCTGCAAAAGCACCGTGCCCGCCAGCACTGCAAAGACAGACTCCAAGCTCATTAAAATGGAGGCTGATGCAGGGTCGGTATATTTCTGTCCGACAATCTGCAAAGTATATGCAACGCCGCAAGACATAATGCCTGAATACAAAATTGCCGTATAGCATTGCAAAATCACACTAACCTGCGGTTTTTCCAGAACCAGCATCAATACAATATTGATTGCACCGGAAATGAAAAACTGCACACACGAAAGCTTAACACCATCCACTTTGGGAGAAAAATAATCGATTGCAAGAATGTGAAACGAAAA
>JAFQPV010000122.1 GCA_017411585.1 Clostridia bacterium
AACTATCAAGCAAATCCGCGATGACAAGGCCGCTGCAATCGCTAAGCTGGCCAAGAAGGGCGTCGATGGGAAAAGATAAAAGAAACCCTTGAAAATGAGGCGTATTATACTGCGCTGCAAGAAAACTGTAAAAACGAAAAAGACAACATTCTAAGCGTGGAAACCTACGCGGAGATTTTGATGAAAGAATATGAGAAATTAACCCGGGGGTGAAAACTGTGTCCCAACCGAAGGTCAGCATTATCGTTCCTGTATACAATGTAGAAAAATACCTTGAAAGATGCGTAAAATCATTAACACAGCAAACGCTTGAAGAGCTTGAAATTATTTTGGTGGATGACGCTTCTACGGACGCATCGCTTGAAATATGCAAGAAATTTGCGGCAGAGGATGCGCGCGTTAAGGTATTGCATAAGGAAAACGAGGGTGCGGGAATGGCGCGCAATGCGGCACTGCAGGTTGCGACGGGCACCTACATCGGCTTTGTGGATTCGGACGATTTTGTCGAGCCGGATATGTACAAAACGCTGTATGAGAAAGCGGAAAAGTACAACTCGGATTTGGTGATGTCCGGTGTCATTTTTGTGGATGGGAATATGTTTAGTGAAGCCGGCGAAACCGAGCGCAGAACCTTCTTTGAGGCAGATACACAGTTTGAAACGGAAGAGGATTTAAAGAAACTGCGTATGGGTATTGTTGGCGCCACACCTGACGATGCAGAAGACAGCAAATACGGTATGAGCATTTGGAAGAATCTGTTCCGACACGAGATTATAAAGAAAAACAATCTTGTTTTCGAGTCGGAACGCGAAATGCTTTCGGAAGATGCTATATTTATGATTGACTACATTGCTTGTATTCGCAAAGCAACCGGTATTCACGAAGCTTTTTATAACTATTTCAGAAACGCGGCTTCCATTTCGAAATCCTATAAAAAGGACAGATTTGAAAAAAGCCTTGTGTTTGCCCGGGCGGTTGAGGAAAGATTTCAAAAAGACATTGCACCAAAAGACTATCAGGTGTACATCAACCGTTTTTGGCAGGCAATGTGCAGAGTTCTGTGCTCGCAGGAGATTATGCACGCCGCGGAGGCGCATATGCCGTATACTGCATTAAAGCAGCAGTTGAAAGCGATTTGCACGCACAAATTATCGGTGCGGGCGCTGAGGGATTATCCTTTAAGAAAATTGCCGTTTATGCAAAGCGTATTTGCATATGCGATGAAATACAGATTGTATTTTGTATTAAAAGTACTTGTTGGATTAAGAAGCAAATAAGGTGAAAGTATGTTTTTTTCCGTGATTGTACCGGTATATAAGGTTGAAGAATATTTGCCCGCTTGTATTGAGAGCGTTTTAAACCAAACCTTTTCTGATTTTGAATTGATTTTAGTCGACGACGGATCGCCGGACCGCTGTCCTGCCATTTGTGACAGCTACAAAGAAAAGGACAGCCGCATCAAGGTCGTACATAAGCCAAACGGCGGACTTGCCAGCGCGAGACGTGCCGGTATTCAGGTGGCGAAAGGCAATTATGTGTACAACCTGGATTCGGATGATTTGATTGAAAACGATACGCTGGAATGTGCGCATAGAATTATCAGCGAAACAGATTGTGAAATTGTGTCATTTGCGTACAGATGGGTGAAAAACGGCAAAACCGTCAGCGTGACCAATGACGGTCTTGAGGAAGGGCTGTATACGGAAAAGGATATAGAAACGCATATCTATCCCAGATTTTTGATGGACAAAAACATGAATCATATTTCCTATTATTTGTCCGGAAAAGCGTTGAAAAGAGAGCTTGTAACGCCGCATCAGCTTGCGGTGAGTGAGAGCATCTCCTTGGGTGAGGATTTGTGCTGCGTTGCAGCGTGCTATTTGCATACCCAAAGCGTGTACATCAGCAAAAAAGAAGCGTATTTGTATACGGTACGAGAGAACTCAATGTCCAAGGGGTTTAATACAAAGCAGATTTATCTTATAGAAGATATTATTAACGAGATATGCAAAAACGATTTATCTAAAGTGGTTGATATTGAAGCACAGCTGTGTCGTTATTCTTGCTTTATGTGCTTTACGGTACTGGCAGCTGCGGCAGAGGGCAATCACTTTGAAAGCATAAAAGCCATTCGGGAGAATATTAAAAATACAATGCACGGTGAAAAAATACCGCGCGCTGTGTTTGAAAAAGTATCCTTTAAAAGCAGAATCGCCATTTGGCTTATGCAAAAGAATTGCTATACAGCTGCATTTTACTTTCTGAATTTATGTAAAAATATCAAACGGGTTATGAGAAGAGGGTGAAACAGTATATGAAGCCTGCAATATCGGTCATCATGAGTGTGTATAACGGGGAAACCTACCTTGAAGAAGCGATAGAAAGCGTCAGAAACCAAACCTTTGCGGATTGGGAATTGATTGTCATCAATGACTGTTCGACGGATTCTACTGCGGAAATTCTTTCGGATTTTGCATTGAAGGATGAAAGAATCAAGGTGCATCCAAACGAAGTCAATTTAAGATTGCCAACGTCCTTAAATAAGGCAATTTCGCTGGCAGAGGGCAAATATATTGCCAGAATGGATGCGGATGATATCTGTCTGCCGGACAGGTTGGAAAAGCAGTTTGCATTTATGGAAGCACATCCGGATATCGCGCTGTCCTCCTGCCGGTTTATGACGGTGAAAAACGGTGTTTATGCATCGGGCGGCGCCGGCGGACGATGTGACTTTGAAGCGATACGCACAATGCTGCTTGTCGCAAATCCGATATTGCATCCGGGTGTGATTGCAAAGGCGGAAGTGATGAAAAAGCTTAATTATGATACAAGCCTGACCTGCACGGAAGACCTTGAGCTGTGGACGAGAATGGCGATGGAAAATCAGAAGATGGCGATTCTTCCGCAGTGCCTTTTGATTTACCGTTTGCACGACAAACAAATCACAAGCACAACGCTGGAGCGCCAGCATACGGAAGTGCTTAAAATTCAGCAAAAGTATTACGGTGCACTTCTTTCGGAAATGGATGAGGAGATGCAGGAGTTTTACATCAGCGGCATCTATTTTACGGAAACTGCCGATGTGCAAAAATTCCTTGCCTATGCAAAATGGCTTAGAAATGCCGCAAAAAAGCACTTTGACAAGAATACCGTAAGCTATGCGCTTTTCGAGGTTTTGGCGGAATATAAGCGTTGTGGTGTGCCTAAAAAGGATATTTTAAAGGCAATGTGTACATTTAATCCTTGCTTTATGGCAAAGGAGATGCTGCGCAGGAAGAGAAGTGCAAAAAAGGACATTGAAAAATGTATGCAGATTGCCAAGGATTTGGGATTGAGACAAACAGCGGGAACAAAGGAGTTTCCGATTTTTGAAAAATAACGGACAGGGGTCTGGGACATGAATTATTTGGAATATCCATATGTGATTATAACTATACTTGCATCGATTATTGTCGTTATGGCGTTGATTGGTCTGCTTTTTACGCTGAAGTCGGTGAAAACAGCCAAGGGGACGGAAGCGAAAGGCTTTTGCGGCATCGGCAAAATGGAAAGTGATTTTGAAAAAGCAGGTGCTTTAAGAAAAAATCGCTCGATTGTATACATATCCGTTTCGCTTGCCGGCGCAAAAAGACTGTATTCGGAAACGAAGGTTTCAAGAATGCACGAAAACGTCAAGCGCATACTGTTTCGCCATTTGTGTTTAAATATTGGCGGCGAGATTTCTATGTATGGTCAGGAAAATCTGGTTGCGCTGACGTATTTGAATGAAGAGGAAATGGAGCAGTGCATCTATAGATGCGCCACAGAAATCAGCGAAGCTTTTTCAAAGCACGATGCTGTAAATGTTGCGCACGTGCATTTCGGCTATTGCTTGACCGGCGCATCGGACGTGTCGTTTAAAACGGCGCTTGCAAGAGCAAAGCAAGCCTGCAGCATTGCAGATGACCAGGATGTGTTGTGCTGCAGATGGGACAGCTCCAGCGGTAAGGAGTTTGAAAGAAAAATTAAGATTGAAAACAACATCCAAAATGAAATTGACAACAATCGGTTTTTCTTGGAATACCAGCCGATGATTGATGCAAAAACAAGCCGGATTATCGGGGCTGAGGTGTTGTCTCGCTTAAATTCCGAAACGGAAGGCATTTTAACGCCGTACTATTTCTTGTCTGCGGTCAACAATGTCGGCTTAAATAAGAAATTTGACTACTACATTTTTGAAAAGAATTGCAAATGGATTGCAAATGATAAAGAAAAACGCGTGCACTATGTATATACAATCAACTTTTCGCGCTTTACCCTTTGCGACCCGGATTTGGCAGAGAACATCATCCGCATCATTGACAAGTACGGTATAGATTATTCGTGCATTGCGATTGAAATCCTGGAGGATAAGGATTTGCAAGCGGATGAAAAAGCCGTAATGATTCAGAATTTGAAGCGGCTGAAAAGCAAGGGGATTATGATTCTGTTAGACGACTTCGGTAAGGGATACACCAGCTTTGGCGATTTAACGGATTTTGACATCAGCATTGTAAAAATCGATAAAGCGATTACGCAGAATGCAACGACCGAGGCGGGCTTTGTCATTTTGAAAAACATTATCCGCACAGCGCACGACTTAGGCTTTAAGACACTGTGTGAGGGCATTGAAACAGAGGAGCACAAGAAAATTGTAGTCGATGCCGGCTGTGATGTGCTTCAGGGATATTATTTTTACCGCCCGATGCCGGTTGCGAAATTAGAAACATTATTTGAAAAACAGTAAGGTGATTTTATATGCTATCCGTAATTCTTCCGGCTTATAATGAAGAAAAGTGCATAAAGCGCGTGTATGATGTGATACAGAGGCTGCTTTTGGAAAACAATATTGACGGCGAGTTTGTCTTTGTGGATGACGGCTCGCAGGACAAAACCTATAACGAAATCACGGAGCTTTCCGAGGAGAAGGATAACGTTGTCGGTCTGCATTTTTCGAGAAATTTCGGAAAGGAGTCCGCAATTTCGGCAGGGCTTTCCGCAGCCGGTGGTGATTGCGCAGTTGTGCTGGACTGTGATTTACAGCATCCGCCGGAAAAAATTATTGAAATGTATCGCTTGTGGGAGCAGGGCTACGAGATTGTTGAAGGCGTAAAGAAAACACGCGGTCAGGAAAAAAAGATGTATGGCTTCGCCGCAAAAATCTTTTATTCCGCGCTCAACCGTATGGCGGGCTTTGATATGTCCAATTCCTCTGATTTTAAGCTTTTGGACAGAAAAGTTATCGATGTGATTAATAAAATGCCGGAAAGAGGCTTTTTCAGAGCGATTTCGTATTGGGTAGGTTACAATAAAACCACTGTTGTATATGATGTAATGGAGCGCATAGATGGGGAATCGAAATGGTCAACACGCGGACTTGTAAAGTATGCGATTTCGAATATTTCGTCCTATTCGACTGCACCGATGCAAATTGTAACGGCTTTGGGCGTTGTGATGCTGATTATATCTGTGATTTTCGGCGTGTGGGCGCTGATTGATAAAATCATCGGCAGAGCGCTTGAAGGT
>JAFQPV010000123.1 GCA_017411585.1 Clostridia bacterium
ACAGCCAGATGCGCTGCTGCACATAGTTCCACGGGCCCTCGTGGCAGAAGGAAATATACTCATTCGTATCCGGCGCAAACTGCACGTGCCCTACCCAATGCGTATCCTCATACAAAATCCAGCCGCCGCTGCCGTCCATAGCGGCACTCGCAACTGCGCCGCGCTTCTGTCCGTAGAAACGGTCCAAAAAACCGTCATAGTTGCTTACTTTAAAGGCGCGGTCATATTCCGGCACCTCGTTGAGCGCAATGACAACATAGCGGTTGTCAAAGCTTACGTTCGGACTGGAAATCGTAAAACCGACCGGTGCGCGGTACAAAAGGCGATACTCGCCCGTCGAGCGCACAAAGGCATACAAATCGCCGTTATATGTAAAGATAATATACTCGCCGTCTCTGCTCTTCGAGCCGCTTGCGATTTTGCAGCCTTGACCGAAGTGCGCTTCAAAATCCGTCAGCTGCGTGCTTTCACCGGATTCGAGGTTCATTGCATAATAGTTAAGCACATCGGTTTGCCCGCCTTCGGCATACGGCGAAGTTTCCGAATGTGTGTAGATGATTTCCTTGCCGTCCTCGGTAAAGGAATTTTCCGTAAAATAATAGTGATAGTTTCTTCCGGAACTTGTCAGCTTAATTATCCTTCTGCCGCTCTTTTCGTCGATATAGCTTTGCTTTTGCGGCGCAATTTTTCTTCCCATATTTGACATGATTTGCATCCTCCCTGCGCTACCGTTTTTATTATAGCTTCGTTATAACACAACCATTTCGCAAAGTCAAGGTACGCGGTCATATTCTACTAAAAACGAATCAAATCGTACGAAAGCGCAGGCGAATCGTGTCAAACATTATTTTTTAAGGCGCAGTAAAAAGCTGTAGTCAATTTCCGGAATCACGACACTGCCGTTTTCTACATGCAGTTCCATTTCGCCCTCCGGCGTAATCAGGCGCGCCGCTTTGAACGGAAGGGCAATGTCCAGCTTCTGATTTATAAACTTTTTGTAGTGCATACTGTTGTTGCATACAGTAACGAAATAATAGTCCTCGCCTTCAATGACTTTTGCAAACAGATGCCGGTTGTTCGTCTGCACCATCGGTGTTAAATCGTGCATTTCTACAATATCGTCAATTTCCCAAGCGCCCTCAAACTCGTCGCAGGTTTCGTTCTTTTTCGGCTTTTTGGAATTGATGTAGCCAAAGGTGTTGATTGTGCCAAAGGATACCCTGTGATCTGTATAATATACCTCGCCGCCGTTTTGAACGAAAGCTTCAACCAGTGCACGCTCCTCTTCGGAAAGAAAATCAAGCATCGGCACAAACAAAACCTTTACGCTGAATTGATTCTCCGCAAGATGCTCTGCGCGCATAAAGTCAACCTGCAGCTTCTTGCGCATCAGCTGCGTATAAATCACGATGCTTTCCTTTTGCCAAACATTGATGCCGCCGGCATCGAGATTCGCGAGCGCTTCGCCGGTGCTGCAGCCGTAATCAGAGTGCAAAATCGCAACGCCGTTGTGGGTGCGCTTGGCAAGCGCAAGCTCTGTAGAATACTTATTGATAATCGGCATCAGCTTCATTTTTTCGTCAAACGCAAGGCCCTTTGTGCCGTCATAGTGTAAAAAGCCGCAGTTGTCCGGCAGCGGTGTACCCTCGTACGGATAGTCCCCGCGCCACTCATAGTAGCAAAGTCCCTTAAAGCCTGCACCAAGTGCAATGTAGCTTTGCGCAAACAGCTTACGCGCCGGCATCTTCATTCTTGCGTCTGCCTCAATCAGCCACGCCGGCTTGTTGTCAAGCTCTGCCGCACACGCACAGATGTCTAAAACGCACGTACCGGTATACATATCGGAGCCGACAAAATTTGCATAGCTTGTCAGACCGAGGATGTCCATTGTATCGCCAAAGTAGGAAACACCGTGCCCGACACGCTTATTTGCGGTTTCTGCCGAGGTAAAACAAGTGTAGGTTCCGAGATGCGGTGTCTGCTGCTTTGCAGCATTTGCGGTTGCATTTAAAAAGTCGGACATCGACTGCATTGCAAACAAATTCCAGCGATTCCATTCCGGCAGTTCCTCTTTACAAACCGGGTTTTCCGTCGGCGGCATGTAATTTTCTGCCTCAGCCTCTGTCATATAGCCTTGCGCTACCGCATATTTGCGGTAAGCTTCAATCGCCATCGGGTGATAGTCAAATCTACCGTTGCCCGGATAGTGCGGCTCGTTGTATATCTGATAGGAAACCATAGAATTGAATTTGGCAAAATGCGCCGCCAATGCCTTGGTCACCTTTTCGTTGTCTTTTAATATACCCTTATGATGCAGGCAAAACTCTAAAAACACGGACCATTTTTTCTCAAGCGGCTCGCCGCGGTGGTTTCGCATCTCGTAGTCCGTGTTGCCACTCAAATTCGTTACATAGCCGTTTAAGCGAACACTGCAGGCGATATCGCGCTTTTCACATTCCAGCGCCATCGCATCAATAAAGTCGGTTTGAACGGATACCTCACCGTTTTCGTCTAACCCAAGCTCGCCGATGGCAGCCGTACGCAAAAAGTTAAAGCCGCAGTCCTGCATCAGCTTTAAATCCTTTTCCATTTCTCCGATGCGGTCGTCCTCCGGCGGCACCTGAAACTTTGCCTTGTGGAAGGACGGATAGTACGATGCGCCAAGGGCAATTTTCGCAACGCCGTCCTTGTGCAGTATACCTTTTTTGATTTCGTATGCCACGGAAATCTCTCCTTTGTATTATTTTATCATTGCAAAAACAATTATAACAAAGGAGTTTTAAAAACAAAATAGAATATATTATTATATAAAATGTATTATTTTATCATTTATCGAGGTGAGGACAAATGCAGCTGCTTGTATCCATAAAGGTGTACAGAGAAAAATTTGTCGAGGAGCAGTTTTGCACGACGGACGATATTTTTGCGCTGGTCAAATCCGGCAGCTTTTCCTACGAAACCGAAAACGAGAGCTATATCGTTTCTGCAAACGAGGGTGCACTTTTCAAAGCAGATGTGCCGGGCGTAAAGAAAGTGCTTTCACCGGTGACGATGTTTCTGTTTCGCTATAAAAATGAGCATTCACTGTTTCAGCACAAAAAAATTGTGTTCGAGGATACGGCGCGCATACAGTCAACCCTGCGGATGCTGGACACCTTGTCCGACTACACGATGCCGGATGCCTTTGATTTTTGGTTTTCGCTGTTTAACGACATCGTTACGCAGTACCGCATAGAAAACAGTCAGAAAGAACTGCCCAATGACGAGGTTATACTGCGCGCAGCCAAAAGCTTGCAGGCGCATTACCACGAAAAGCTGGATTTAACGGAAGTCGCAAAGCGGTGCAATTTATCCTATCCGCAATTCATCCGCCGCTTTAAAAAAGCAATGCACGTCACGCCGTCGGATTATGTAACGGCATTGCGATTCAACAAAGCCAAAGCACTTTTAACCGATTCGAAGTTGCAAATCCGCGAGATTGCTTTTGCCTGCGGTTTTGAAAGCGAATACTATTTCAGCAAGTTTTTCAAAAAACACATCGGCGTTTCCCCCGCTTACTTCAGAAAAACAACTATGTAAAAATCGAGTAGGGCGAAATTAATCGCCCTCTCACACCACCGTGCATGCCGTTCGGCACACGGCGGTTCAATTCAAAATTAAATATGTGCTACCTTTTGGTAGTAATCCGAAATACTGATTAAGCCTCGCTTAGTCAGTAT
>JAFQPV010000124.1 GCA_017411585.1 Clostridia bacterium
ATTCCCCGGCAAGTCTTGCAACAGCAAAGGATTCGCTTTCCGATGCCGCCGCAACCGCAGTCGTGCTGCTCGGTGCCGTTTTTACCAAAATCACCGGCATCGCCATTGATGGCTACCTGGGCGTTTTGGTGTCGCTCTTTATTCTCTATGCGGGCTATTCGACCATCAAGGATGCGCTTTCTCCCCTGCTCGGCCAGCCGCCGGAGAAGGAAATGGTGGACGAAATTGAAGATATTGTTATGTCACACGAGGGCGTGATTGGTATTCACGATTTGATTATCCACAACTACGGACCTGCAAGATTCATGATTTCACTGCATGCAGAAGTGCCAAGCAACGGTGATGTGCTTGCGCTGCATGACACCATTGATTTGATTGAAAAAAAGCTTTGTATGCGCTTTAACTGCGATGCAGTCATTCATATGGACCCTGTAGAGGTTGACAACGAGATAATTAATACTGCAAAATCGTTTATCTCGCAAATTATAGGTGAAGTTTCTAGCGAACTGACCATCCACGATTTTCGTATGGTCACCGGTCCGACACATACCAATCTGATTTTCGATATGGTTGTGCCGTACAATTTCACTTTGAAAAACGAAGAAATCGCCGCAGTGGTGCAGGAGAAGCTACTTTCATATAATGACACCTATTTTGCAGTCATTAATTTCGACAATAAATACATATAAGCGAGGACATAAAATGCAAAAGACAATTCAAAAACTGATTTGCACCTGCCTTGTGCTGACACTGCTTTTGTCTGCAGCACCAATCTATGCCAATATCCCGGCGCAACGCTTTTTGTTCGTGCCGATTGCATATGAAGGCGAAATATTAGATGCAATGCCTTGCAGCGAAGGCTTGTTTTCTGTGAAAAACGAAAGTTTCAAATCCGGTTTTATCGCAACAGACGGCACACTGAAAATACCGTTCGAATATGCAAATGCCGGCTCGTTTACAGGCAGCTTTGCCCCGGCGGCAGTAGCAAACGGAAAATACGGCTATATAAGCAAAGATGGACTGTTTGAAATTGCACCCGCCTTTGACAGCGCACAGGATTTCGCCGGTGGTCTTGCACTTGTAGAAAAGGACGCGCGCGCCTATTTCATCGACCAAACCGGTAAAGCAGTAGACTTTGCCTATACTGCCGAATATACCCCCGTCAGCAATTTCACAAACGGCGGCGCTTGGGTAATCGACCAAGACGGTATGTTCCGTTTCTTGAAAGCAGACGGCAATTTTTTAAACGACACGCGCTACCATTGGGCAGCAGAATATTCTGACGGCGTATGCTGGGTCAGCCCGGAAAGCGGCAACGACTTTTTAGACTTCGATATGCAGTTAATTGACCAAGACGGCAATGTTTTGATTGAGCGCGGTCTCTACACAAGCGCAACCGCCTTTCACGAAGGCCTCTGCTGGGCAAAGCGCACCGCAGATATGGCGCTTGTATTGATTGACAAGCAAGGCAACATTGTCTTTGAGGTTAAAAATGCGGAAGGTATACCTACCCCTTACGCAAACGGCATCAGCATCGGTATGGAAAACGGTCTGTTTACCGTATGGAACACCGAAGGCACGGTGATTTTCTCTTCCCTGTACTATCGCGCTGTCAGCTACGGCGGCTTTTCCGAGGGCTGTATGCTTGTGCAGGATACAAGAAACGAGCAATACTACATTATGCAGGATACCGCATACATTGCGCCGGAAAAAAGCGATACCGCATATCGCTTTACCCATGCAAAAGAACCCCTTCAAAGCGCGACATTTGAAATCGCCCTGTGTATCGGCTCTCCGCTTGCAATTGTAAACGGCGAAAAGATGTATATTGATGCGGCAAATTTGAATGTAAAGGCATATACCGCAAACGGGCGTACCCTTGTCCCGATGCGCTTTTTGTCCGAAAATCTGCCCGGCTGGTCCATCACTTGGGATTACTTAACCGAAAGCGCAGTTTTAAAAAGCGACACGCTTTCCGCAAGCTTTAAAACCGGCACTACACCGCTGGAATATATTCAGTTTAATGCGGCAAAAAAGCAGTACGACTATTTGACGAAGCCTTTAGACCAGCCACCCGTGATTTCGGACGGAAGAATGTTTTTGCCTGTGCGCGCACTCAGCGAGCTGATGGGTGTAAATGTATTTTACGACGAGCGCGGCTTGGTCGTGTTCTCCAATACAAGAAACACGCTGACTTATGAGGATGCAACCCAGCTCTTAACTCAGTTTGAATAGGAAAATTGTTATGATTCAAATTCCGAATTACGTAAATTTTATATTAGACGCGCTGAATAAACATGGTTATGAGGCCTTCATCGTCGGCGGCAGTGTCCGCGATGCATTGCGCGGCAAAGCACCGGATGACTTTGACATTACGACAAGCGCAGCACCTGACGAGGTTTGCAAGGTGTTTGACGGCATTTGCAAGGTAATTTTAACCGGACTTAAACACGGTACGGTAACGGTACTATCCGACGGCAAGCCGATTGAGGTGACTACCTATCGTACAGACGGCGACTACGAAGATAACCGACACCCGCAAAGTGTCACCTTCGTTAAAAGCATTGATGCCGATTTGGCAAGGCGCGACTTCACCGTAAATGCAATGGCGTATGCCCCAAACAAAGGTTTAGTGGATTTATACGGCGGTGCACAGGATTTGCAAAACCGTATTTTGCGCTGTGTCGGCGTAGCTGAAACACGTTTTCACGAGGATGCCCTGCGTATGTTGCGCGCACTGCGCTTTGCATCCGTCCTGCAGTTTGAAATCGAAGCAGAAACCGCAGCTGCCATCCACGAAAACCGCGCGCTTTTAAACAATGTCTCTGCAGAGCGCATCCGCACAGAGCTTTTCAAGCTCTTGATCGGCGAAGATGCAGAAAAAATACTGCTCGCCTACCCCGATGTGTTTTTCACGCTGTTTCCGCAGCTCAAAGGCATCTATGCCTTGGAAAACTATACAGCAGCAGTACACAGCATAAATACACTTGAAAAAGATGCTGTTTTGCGTTTTGCAGCACTTTTACTGCCAATAGCAAATCAACATCAAAGTGAATGCTTTTCTGCCGTAGACCGCCTAAAAACAGACAGGAAATCTGCTGATGCACTCAAGTTCGCCATACAGCACGCAAATGATGCTCTGCCGGCAAATACCGTCGAAACAAAGCTCGCTTTAAATCGCTACGATGCAGCGCACCTCGTCTTTTGGACAAAGCTGAAAAAGGATACGAAAGCGCTTTCCCGAATCGCCGCCGTACTGCAAAGCGGCGAAGCCTACCGCATCAGCGACCTTGCCATCGGCGGTGATGAAATTGCCGCACTGGGGTATAAAGGCAAGCAAATCGGCGAAGTGTTAAATCATCTGTTGAATCTTGTCATTGAAGGCAAGATTGAAAACAAAAAGGAAGCACTTTTATCTGCTATCAAAAAATGACAGAGGAGACTCTGTCATTTTTTATTTATTCCTTCAGCTGAAAATCAATCACTTAAACACCGAACATTAAATCGTCATACGTCGGGTACGGCCAATACTTCGAGCCGGTCATGCTCTGGATGGTATCCGCCGTTTTACGCAGTGCATCCATACACGGCAACACGATATCCTTATACGCCGGCGCTTGAGCAGCACCGTCATCGATTTTCATAACCTCTGCCACAGCAGCATCCAACGCTTCTGTGTTTTCATGCAGCTCGCGAATCAGTGCCGAAAGCTTCTTTGCCAAAATCAGCTCTGCATCCTGCTCGGTTGCAATGCCAATATCCGCTTTTGCCTTCTGCGTTTCAGCAAGCTCGTGCATATACAAAACTGCCGCCGGCATAATGTCCTTTCTTGCCATAATCAGCATTGTCATCGCTTCAATATGGCGCACATTCGAATAGTTTTCCAGCATACTTTCGCATCTGGAGCGCATCTCCGTTTCCGTAAAAATGCCATACTTTTCAAACAGCGCAATATTCTTTTCTGCAACAAATGCCGGAAGAGCATCCGGTGTTGTCTTCAAATTCAACAGCCCGCGCTTTTCCGCCTCCTGTACCCACTCCTCAGAGTAGTTATTGCCGTTAAACACAATGCGCTTATGCGCAACATAGGTTTCGCGGATTAACGCGCGCACAGCTGCCTCGTCACACACATCGAGCTTTTCAAGCTCGGTTGCCATATCATCGAGTGCTTCTGCAACAATGGTATTTAAAACAATATTCGAATCTGAAATAGAGAACGACGAGCCAACCATACGGAACTCAAACTTATTGCCCGTAAATGCGAACGGCGAGGTACGGTTTCTGTCTGTCGTATCCTTTCTGAAATTCGGCAGTACGTCTACGCCGCTTTCAAAGCGCGCTGCAGTATGCTGCTCATAGGTTACGCCCTTTTCAATCGCGTCGAGCACGCCTTCCAATTCGTCACCGACATAGAGCGATACAATCGCCGGCGGTGCTTCAAAGCCACCAAGACGACAGTCATTGCCCGCACTAGCCACCGATGCACGCAAAAGGTCCTGATACTTGTCCACTGCTTTGATTACGGCAGCCAGGAACACTAAAAAGCGCGTATTCTCATACGGGCGCTTCGTCGGATTTAATAAGTTCTCGCCCGTATCCGTGGTCAGCGACCAATTGTTGTGCTTGCCGCTGCCGTTTACACCGGCAAACGGCTTTTCGTGCAGAAGGCACACAAGCCCATGCTTTAATGCAAGCTTTTTCATAACCTCCATCGTCAGCTGATTGTGGTCCGTTGCGATGTTTGCCGTTGTATAAATCGGCGCCATTTCATGCTGCGCCGGTGCTGCTTCATTATGCTTGGTCTTTGCAAGCACGCCAAGCTTCCAAAGCTCCTCATCGAGCTCCTTCATATACGCGGAAACACGCGGCTTGATATTGCCGTAGTAATGGTCTTCCAGCTCCTGTCCCTTCGGCGCTGGCGTACCAAACAGTGTTCTGCCTGCAAAAATCAGGTCTTTTCTTTTATCGTAATACTTCTTATCCACCAAAAAGTATTCCTGCTCCGCACCAACTGTAGTAATCACGCGGTGCGCCTCTGTATTGCCGAGCACATTTAAAATGCGCATTGCCTGCTTATTCAAAAGCTCAACGGAGCGCAGAAGCGGTGTCTTTTTATCCAGCACCTCGCCGCTGTACGAGCAAAACGCCGTTGGAATACAAAGTGTACCGTCTTTAATAAATGCATAGGAGGTCGGGTCCCACACCGTATAGCCGCGTGCCTCAAATGTCGCGCGAATACCTCTGGACGGAAAGCTTGATGCATCAGACTCACCCTTGATGAGTGCTTTCCCGCTAAACTCCATAATGACACTGTCATCCTCAGCCGGTTCGATAAAGCTGTCATGCTTTTCTGCTGTGACACCCGTCATCGGCTGAAACCAGTGCGTATAGTGCGTTGCACCCTTTTCTACCGCCCACTCCTTCATGGCATTTGCTACAACATTTGCCACATCGCTGGAAAGCGGCTCTCCGTCTTTTATTGTCTTTTGCAACTCGGCATAGGTCTCCTCCGGCAAACGCTCACGCATTACCTTTGTATTAAAAACCATACTGCCAAACATTTCAGGAATGGAATTCATAAACAAGCTTACCTCCGATTTTCTCATAAAAACACATCGTAATTATACACTACACCCCTTGTAATGTCAACTGATTTCCCAATCCGGTAACAAAAAAGAAATCATTTTTTTGTTGTATCACAGCCATATTTGTGTTAGAATAACTTTATTAAAACAAAGGAGCGTTTTTGATGCGCATTTTCGTTTTTTCAGATACGCACGGTCGAACGGAGGGCTGCATTCGTTTGCTTGAAAATATGCGGCACTGTACGGATGCTGTTTTGCACGCAGGCGATGTGCACGCAGACATTACCAAGCTGCAACAAACCTTCCCCGACCTAAAGATATACGGTGTAAGCGGCAACAATGATTTTCACGCCATTTTACCGACAGAGCAAGTGTTGGAGTTTGACGGCGTCAAGCTGTTTTTAACGCACGGACACCGCTACAAGGTAAAATACACCTACGAAGACATCACATCCGCAGCCATAGCGCGCGGCGCATCCGTCGCCGTATTCGGGCACACGCATCAATCCTGCGACCGCACAGAAAATGGCGTGCTTCTCTTAAATCCCGGCAGCGCAGGCGGCATTTGGCCGACCTACGCGGTGATTGAAATTGAAAACGGTGAAATACGTACAGATATAATAAGCTTGAGGTGAGCAAAATGATTATTGTAATTGACGTTGGTAATACAAATATTGTCGTTGGTGCTTTTTCGGACAATTCGTTAATTCGCAGCTGGCGCATGAGTACGGATTTTCAGCGCAGCTCCGATGAAACCGGTATTTTCTTTTCACAGCTTCTGGCGCACAGCGGTCTGCAAATTCGTGACATTGAGGCAGTTGTCGTATCCTCGGTTGTGCCGCAGATTATGTTCTCACTTGAGCGTGCCATCAAGCGCTATTTGAGACACGCGCCGATTATCATCAGCAAAAATGTAGAAACCGGCTTAAACATTAAAGTCGACAACCCGGGTGAGGTCGGCGCAGACCGTATTGTAAATGCGGTTGCGGTACATAACCACTACCCCGGCGACAGCATTATCATCGACTTTGGTACGGCAACCACCTTCTGCGCGCTGCGTGCAAACGGCGACTACTTGGGTGGTGTCATCTGCCCGGGTATCAAAATCGCGCTCGATGCTTTGATTGAAAAAACGGCAAAGCTTCCGAAAATTGAGCTGATTCGCCCGGAAAAGGTCATCGGTACAAACACCATTACCTCGATGCAATCCGGTATTATCTATGGTTATGCCGGTCAAATTGAAAGCATCGTAAACCGCATGAAGGCAGAACTCGGTCCGGCGCAGGTAATCGCAACCGGCGGCGTTGCATCTTTGATTAAAGAGGCAACGGATGTCATCGAAATTCTCGACCCGAACTTAACCCTCAAGGGCTTAAAGCTTTTGTATGATATGAATAAATGAGAAAAAGCACTCATGCGAGTGCTTTTTTCATTTCAATATAGCGGTTTAAAAGTGCGCCGATTAACACACAGATGCCGAACAAATACAGCCATAAAAGCATGATAATAATCGCACCGATGGAGCCGTACAGCACAGAAAACCTTGTAGAGACGCGCACATAAATACTCACGCCGAAGCTGATGGCGTGCAGCCCGAGGATGCAAAGCGCACTGCCCGGCAGCGCATACCGGATGCGCACACGTTCTACAGGTGCAAGACAGTAAAACGCCGTAAGAATCACGAATGCCGCGAAGACCGCAATCAAATAGATATACCCCGCCGACCCCGTAATCGGCAAACGGATATGATGCGCAAAATCAAACAATTCAGGCAGGTTGCTGCCTACGCTAATGGCGATGAGCACCAGAAGCAAAACCGCGCTGATGCCGACAGTAAACAGCATGGAATGCAGAACACTTGCCAAAAACGAGCGTTCTCTGTGCGTATGATACACCTTGTTTACGCCGTAGGTTAATGCGTGAATCGCGCGCGAGGCGGAAAACAGCGAAAACAAAAGACCGAACACGAGTGAAAACACACCCGATACCGAGGTTAAGTACGTATAATAAGACAAAATCGTATCCGCGACCGCTTTGGACAGTAGCGGCTCTATCGCCTTTGTCAACGCATCTGCCGGAAAATGCAGCACGCCGACAAGTGCGGCAATAAACATTAAAAAGGGAAATACCGCCAACGTAAAATAATACGCAATGCTCGACGCGGTTTGCGAAACCTCGTATTTTGCGAAAATTTCACAGCAAACGAAATACAGCTTTGTTATTTTCCATTCTTTTATTTTTTTCAGCATAAAATCCCCCCAAAAGACAAATTGGGCATCTGTCAAAAGCTGACACATGCCCAATTCACGAAGCTTGTTAAATCAAATTTACTTCATGTTCTGCTCGTAGGAGCTGATCATCTTTTTTACCATCTGACCGCCTACGCTACCTGCCTGCTTGCTTGTCAGGTCACCGTTGTAACCTTCCTTGAGGTTCACGCCTACTTCAGATGCAGCTTCCATTTTAAATCTGTCAAGTGCAGCTCTTGCTTCCGGAACTAAGTTCTTCTTGCTTCTTGCCATTTGTATTTCACCTCCTCATCTGGTTTACACTCATAATTTGTGCAAATCCGAATTTTTTATAAGGTGAAATAAATGGTTTTTCCTCTAGTTTTTATAATTTATTTTTAAAGAAAAATGCGTGCGGACAAACGTTGAATCTGCGCTTTAAGCACTTCGTTTTCCGGCAAAATCAAATCCGGGTCGGTTTTCGTAATCCACTGCGCCGCATCCTGCGCAAGCTTTAAAATTTGCGTATCGGTAAATAAATTCGCAATTTTCATACTTGGTAGCCCGTGCTGGCGCACACCGAAAAAGTCGCCCGGTCCACGCAGTTTTAAATCCTCCTGCGAGATCAAAAAACCGTCGTTTGAGGCGCACATCACCTGCATACGCTTTTTTGCGACCTCGCCCGTGCCTTGGTTCATTAAAACACAGTAACTCTGTGCGCTGCCGCGCCCGACGCGACCGCGCAGCTGATGCAGCTGACTTAAGCCAAAACGCTCTGCGTTTTCAATCACCATCAAATTTGCATTCGGCACATCGACACCGACCTCAATGACCGTTGTCGAAATCAGAATTTGAATCTCCCCTGCTTTAAAACGCGACATAATTTCTTCTTTTTCTTCCGCCTTCATGCGCCCGTGCAAAAATGCGACACGGTACTCCGGAAAAACCTGCGTCTGTAAATTTTGCGCATATGCTGTCACATTTTTGAGCGCAGACATATCAATCGCCGCGCTTTCAGATTCCTCGACAAGCGGACAGACTATGTAGACCTGCTGTCCATTATCGACCTGCTTTCGCACAAAGCCGTACATACGCTCGCGCTTTTCTTCATCTATGCAATAGGTTTCAATCTTTTTTCTACCCGGCGGCAACTCGTCAATAACGGAAATATCCAAATCACCGTACAAAATCAATGCCAACGTGCGCGGAATCGGCGTTGCACTCATTACTATGGTGTGCGGTCGATTGCCCTTCGCCTCCATCGCATCGCGCTGCATTACCCCGAAACGATGCTGCTCATCCGTGATGACCAATGCCAGATTCGGAATTTCCACTTTATTTTGAATCAGCGCGTGCGTACCGACAACAATGTCGTATGCACCCGCGGCAATTTCTGCCTGTAGCTTCTGCTTTTTTGCCGCCGTCAGCGAGCCGACAAGCAAACAAATACTTGCACGGCTACCGAAAAACTTGCTTAATGTTTCATAGTGCTGCGCCGCTAAAATTTCTGTCGGCGCCATCATCGCACTGGTGTAACCGTGCTGCATTGCCGCTGCCATCGCTGCCGCCGCAATCACCGTTTTACCCGAGCCGACATCACCCTGCACCAATCGGTTTGCAGGCGTACCGCTCGCAAAATCCGCCAGAATTTCATCCACTGTGCGCCTCTGCGCACCCGTTAGCACAAACGGCAGTTTTGCGATAAAATCCGCCGACGCTTTTTTGCCGTCAAACACAAACGCCGTACTTTTGCGCGTTTGCTTTTTTATGCCATAAAGCAACATTTGCAGATAAAACAATTCTTCAAAAACCAAGCGTTTTCGCGCAATTTCATAATCGTGAAAGCTCTTCGGAAAATGAATGTTGTGGTAGGCAAAATTTTTGTCACAAACCTCAAATCTGCGGCGCACCGCCTCCGGAAGCGTTTCCGGCATTTGGTCTATGTACTCCATAGCTTTTATCATCATTGAACGCACTTTATTTTGTGAAAAGTTCGGTTTCAAAGGGTATATAGGCACAATCATTCTCCACGACTTCAGTTTTCCAAGCTCTTCAATCAAAGGATTATCAATTTGCTTAATACTGCCATAGCGTTTAATCTTCCCATAAAACATATACCATTTTCCTGGGTGCAAATTAAATTTTACCCACTTTGCATTAAACCAAACAGCCATAATCTTACCCGTTTGATCAACTAACTCTGCCTCAGTTTTCAATATGCCCGAATATCCTCTTGTTTCAGTTACAGGCGAAAAAACGGTGGCAATTATGCACACCGTTTCTGCGTCTTCTGCTTCGTATATGGTTTTTGTTGCACTTCTGTCCTCATAATCGCGCGGCAGGTATGTCAGTAAATCATACACCGTATTCACGCCGAGGCGCGCAAAGTCTTTTGCCTTTGCCGGGCCTACACCCTTGAGTGCAGTCAGTGGCTTTGAAAGCATGTCTATCACTCCACAGAAATGATATAGTAATACAGCGGCTGCTGACCGCTCTGTAGCATAACATCCATATCCGGATACTTTTCTTCCAGCTTTTCTGCAAGCTTTTCAGCCTCTTCATCCGTTACGTCGCTGCCGTAGAATACGGAAATCACGCTGGAATCCTCGTCTACCATACCCTTTACAAGCTCGCGGCATACCTTTGCCGGCTTATCGCCGACTGTGGTAATTTCGCCTTCGCAAATACCGATGATATCTCCCTCGGCAATTGTTTTGCCGGATACGCTTGTATCACGAACAGCATAGGTAACCTGCGCAGTCTTTACTGTGCCGATTGCCTCCTTCATTGCAGCCGTGTTGGTTTCAACATCAAGATGCGGCAAGAACGCCATCATTGCAGAATACCCCTGCGGCACAGTCTTGGTCGGCAAAACAACAACCTTTGTCTCGCTCAACTCTGCTGCCTGCTCCGCCGCCAAAATGATATTTTTATTGTTCGGCAGAACAAAAATGCAGTCTGCATTGATTTTTTCAACCGCTGTCAGAATATCATCCGTGCTCGGATTCATCGTCTGACCGCCCTCGATAATTTCATCTGCGCCGTAGTCGCGGAAAATATCTGCCAGACCTGCACCCGCAGTTACAGCAACAAAGCCATACGGCTTACGCGGTTTTTCTTCCTTTGCCGCTGCCGGCGCAGTATCTGCCTGCTCTGCTTCAATAATGCTCGAATGCTGCAAACGCATATTATCAATCTTAATCTTGCTCAATGCGCCGAGCTTTAATGCTTCTTCAATCACGAAGCCCGGGTGATTTGTATGAATATGCACCTTTACGATTTCATCGTCATCAATGACCAGCTTACAATCGCCCTTCGGGTCAATCACTTCGCTGAAATGTGCAACATCTACATCCGGATTCTTTTTATCAATAATAAATTCTGTGCAATAACCAAATTTAATATCCTCAACATTCAAAGATGCCTGTGCCGAGGTCGCCGTTGCCGCCGGCGCAGACTCACCGCCCTGCAGCTCTACAATTGTGCCGGTTGTCAGCGCAGTATATGCACCCTCTAACAAATAAACCAAGCCGGCACCGCCTGCATCGACAACGCCTGCTTCTTTTAATACCGGAAGCTGATTCGGCGTGTTGGCAAGCGCTTCTTTGCCTGCCTCGATTGCAATTGCAAACACCTTTTCAATATCTGTTTCCGTTTTTGCAGCCTCTACCGCCGCAGCTGCTGTCATACGTGCAACAGTCAGAATTGTACCCTCTGTCGGACGCATAACTGCCTTATACGCTGTTTCCACACCGTTTTGCAATGCTGCCGCAAAACCGACCGCATCTACAGACTGCTTGCCTGCAACGGACTTGGAAATACCACGGCAAAGCTGCGACAAAATAACGCAGGAGTTACCGCGCGCACCGCGCAGCGAAGCACTTGCAAGTGCCTTACCGACCTCTTCAATCGAAGATGTCACAAACTTTTTCACCTCAGTGGCAGCTGCCGTAAAGGTGAGCGACATATTTGTACCGGTATCGCCATCCGGCACCGGAAATACATTTAATGTATCTACTTCTACTTTATTGTTATTTAAATGATTCGATGCAGAATGAATCATATTGGCAAGATGCATGCCATCTACTGTTGTAATTATCGGAATCGCCCCCATAAACTAATTCATTTCAGATTAAAATCAATCTGTCACACGTGCGCTTTCAACATTCACATTCACCTTGCCAACCTTAAAGCCGGTCATGGTTTCAACGTTATATTTTACATCCTTGATAATCGCTTCACAAATTGCCGCGATGTTTACGCCATACTCTACCATAATGTGCAAATCAATTGCAAGCTTTGCATCCTCTGTCGTGGTTACAGACACACCCTTTGCCATAGAATCACCGAACAAAAGATTTACAAGCCCTGTGCTCTTTTTGCGCGTTACCATACCAACAACGCCATAGCAATGCGTTGCAGCAATACCTGCTATCTTTGCCAAAACATCATTTTGAATAATGATTGCACCATTTTCATTTTCTGTTTTTAATGCCATAAGTATGCCTCCTTTTTTTGATGCATAGTCGCCTAAAACACAATATACATATTAATACACTTAACCATTATACCACATATATTTCAATTCGTCCACTGTTTTTTTACAATTCTGTATCATTTATGTCCCCGATTAAACGTTCACTCTCGCTTGTCGGCAGCTGTGTCACGTTTTTGAGTGCTCGCTGAATCTGACGTGTGCGTGTACCAACGAGCTTTTCCAATTCCTTATTTGCCTGATCCAAACGGTTCTGTGTTGCCTCAAGCACACCACCAAATTTTTCAAACTCGGTCTTTACTGCGCCGAGCACGTCCCAAACCTCGCTTGAGTGCTTCTGAATCGCAAGTGTCCTGAAGCCCATCTGCAAGCTGTTGAGCATCGCTGCCATCGTCGTAGGGCCTGCAACCGTGATTTTATAATCACGCTGCAGTACCTCTAAAAGGCCGCGCTTTACCACCTCGGCATACAAGCCTTCAAACGGCAAGAACATAATGGCAAAATCCGTTGTCTGCGGCGGCGATACATATTTATCACGAATTGTTTTCGCCGACAGCTTAATAAACTTGTCGAGCTCACGCAGCTGTGTATTCACCAGCTCTGCATCGCCACTCTCATACGCATCCATCAGATTCGAATATAAATCCCCCGGGAATTTTGAGTCAATCGGCAGATAGACAAACCCGTCGTCATTACCCGGAAGCTTAATTGCAAACTCCACCGGGTCACGGCTATTCGGTTTCGTCACAATATTCATTTCATACTGCTCCGGCGACAAAATCTGCTCAAGTATTGCGCCAAGCTGCAGCTCGCCTAAAATACCGCGCGTTTTTACATTCGACAAAACCTTCTTTAAATCGCCGACGCCGGTCGCCAGCGTTTGCATTTCGCCAAGCCCCTTGTACACCTGCTCGAGTCGTTCGCTAACCACCTTAAACGATTCACCAATGCGCTCATTGAGCGTCTTTTGCAGCTTTTCATCCACCGTACCACGGATGGTTTCAAGCTGCTTTTCGTTATTTTCCTGCATCGTTTTCAAGCGCATTTCCACCGCAGCACGAATATTTTCAAGCTTCTGCTCATTTTCCATGCTCATTGAACGAAAACGCTCCGATAATTCGGACAAACGCTTATCCTGCGCATCCGATGCCTGCTTGAGCGCACCGTTGACCGATTCACTCATCATTTGCATATTATCCTTTGCATATTGCGCATTTTCCATACGCGCATCACGCAAATCCTTCATGATTTCTTCTTTAATTTTATTCACGTCGCCCTGCGCACTTTTGTTTTTTAAAATCAAAATCAAATTGACAATTCCTAAAACAAGCAGCAACAGCCACACAATCGGCGCAAGCGGCTCAAAATTCCATACTGTTGTCATTCAAATCACCCCACAATTACAAATCCGACGCCCGGTGTTATCGGTTTTAATATGCCCCATGTTCTGTCTTCTAACTGTTCACCTACATACAATGCATCATGAATCACCTGCGGTGTCACGCACTGTATGCCGTCCGCCGTTATTGCACGATTTGAACTGTTTGCAACAACGATTTTACCTTCTGCGTCATAGCCCGCGGCAAGTACCCAATGTGAACCCTTCGAAAACGGATTTTCCGGGTATTCTTCGCACGGTTTGACGATAAAAGCTACCATTTTCCCGTCATCAAGTGCCTTTGTTATTTGCGCTGTTGCCTCCGCTCTGTCCAAAATCGGATACGCAGCTGCCTTTATGTCGAGGCTGACAAGCACCTTTGCAACGCCGGTAACGCTCATAAAATGCTGCTGCGGTTCTTCGGGTGCACCCCAGATTTTTCGGCAGTATGCATATTCCTCGTGCGGAGTGATTTTTACGCCGTGCAAATTTGCTGCCATTGCCGTGCAGCAATGTCCGCAGCCGTTTTTTTGCATATATTCTTTATATTCGCCGTCTTCCCAAAGCTGCTGAATCCACACCGGCGTTGTCTTTCCTTTTTTCGTTACCTCCGCGGGAATTTTTGCATCTCCCGTGAAAGCATATGTGACTGTTTTCATTTCTTCATTCCTTTCATGCGCCAAACATCCACTCCAGCACATACTGAATGTATTCATCCCAAAACGCCCAGCCATGTACGCCCGGCGATTCACGATAGGTGTAGTCGAAATCGAGCGTCTCAACCTTTGCTCTCAGCTTCTGGTTACCCTCGTATAAAAAGTCCTCCGTACCGACACCCATATAAATGCGCGGCTTTACCGGCGAGGCATTTGCCTTTTCTGCCAAGCAGAGCAAATCCTCGCTGTCAGGAATGTTTATATCCTCGCCAAACACCGGAATTAAAGTATCTTTAAAATCCATTGCAACGCCGCGAATGTCTGCCGCAGATGAAAGCCCTGCTGCCGCAGCATAGCGCTCCGGATTTTTCAGCGCCATCTTCAGCGCACCGTAGCCGCCCATAGAAAGTCCTGCAATAAAGCTATTCTCCCGCTTATCGGAAATGTGGAAAAACTCCTGCATCAGGCGCGGCAATTCTTCCGCGATATAAGTATAATACTTGCCGCCGTATTGCATATCCGTATAAAAGCTTCTGCCGCCATACGGCATTACAACACAGATGCCGTACTCGGTGGCATAGCGCTCGATAGATGTGCGGCGAAGCCAGATGGAATGGTCGTCACTTAAGCCGTGCAGCAAGTAAAGGCACTTATATTCGTTTTTCTCTCCATTTCCGCTCAAGCCAATCTGTCCTTTTGTGCTCTTTTGCGGTAAAATAACATACACCGTCGTTTGCACGCCCAGCGCCTCGCTGAAAAAATGCGATTCAAAAAATGCCATTGCTCCCACTCCCATAAATTTCATTCCATATACTTTATTTTACCATAACGAAAACAAGATAGCAACAAAAAAGCGGTGTCGACACCCCGCTTTTACAGTTTGTTTATATTTTTCCTCATCCGCGACGGATAAACTCTTTATGGATGTAATTGTAGCACAGCGCGTTTTGATTTAGAAAGAGCTTCAGATGCCGAGCTTATCACGCAGGCGTTCACTGTCGCCGTCAAACAAATAACCGCTTATACCGAGCGATTTTGCCGTTTCGATATTCTTTGCATTGTCATCGATAAACAGGCTCTCCTCAGCCTTGATTTCAAAGGTTTTTAGCATATACGCAAAAATTTCTTTTCCCGGCTTCGCTATGCCTACGGTGCCGGATAAGATGATGCCGTCAAAGAGGCTGAACAGCTTACGAATCCACGGCACTTCCTTGTAGGTATTTGCAAAGCCGATGCTGACATTCGATAAAATATAGAGCTTTGCGCCGGTCTTTTTCAAATCTGCAACTAGCTTTTCCATGCCCGCAACCGGTGTCAGGTTGTGCACCCAACGGTCATATGCCGCACAGCCAATGTCACGCAAATGCGCCGGCAAGCGGCGGCGTATGTCGGCTTTAATCTCTTCGTCCGTAATCGTTCCCCAATCCAGCGCATACCAATACAGACGGTCAAACGCAACATCGCTGACAACCTTGCGCGTTTCTTTATCCTCTACAAACGGCGCGGTCAGCAAATCCGGATCAAACACCGTCAGTACATTGCCGAAATCGAAAATATAATTTTGAAGCATGCTTCTGCCTCCTTATTATGCCTTGAATTAAATATATTTTACCATAACCCGGGAAATAAGGCAATAAAAAAGCGGTTTTAAAACCGCTTAATTGTTTTATACTTCTCCGCCACGCTTCATACAATGGATTCTTTCCGCCATACTTTTTATAAAGACTGTATAATCTAGATGCCATTATTTTTTTACGATGTCTCA